>DATGDE010000155.1:0-4662 GCA_035311125.1 Gemmatimonadales bacterium | reverse complement strand
CTGCTGCGCACCGGCCGCCGCGCCGGCGGCACCGGGCGCGCGTGGCGTCGTCTCACCCGGCCGCTCGACGAACCGGCCGCCGACAGCGGCACCGCCGCCGCCACCACCCCCGCCCCCGAAGCCGAACCGCTGCGCGAGCCCCTGGACATCCCCCGCCAGCAGCGCCGTCTTGATGGGATCGAGCATCTGCGAACTCATCCCGGCCTTGGCGAGCGAGTCGAACACCACGTTGATGCGGGCGGTGAGCAGCACGCTGTCCCGTTTCTGCGACGGGGACAGCGGCCGCGGTTGCGGCGGCGGACCCGCGAAGTTCCAGGTGGCGCGATGCAGCCCGGGGCCGCCGGGTCCGTTCACGGTGCGCACCGTGTCACCGCGCACATCGGTGATGACGATCTTGGTCTGAGTGCGGCGCTCGCCCTTGGTCAGCCGGTAGGCGATCTCCGCGCCGTAGGGGGGGCTGGCCGCGCGGAACCACTTGTGTCCGGCCGAGAAGCTGGCGCGCGTCGGCTCGCCGTACTCGTATGCCGTCTTGGGCGTGAACAGCCACGCGTCCGCCGCCAGCACCTCGGGGGTCAGCTGCTCGAGCGGCGAGATCTCCACGATCCAGATGCCGCGCCCGTGCGTGGCGGCGATCAGCTCGTGTTCGCGCGGGTGGACCCGGAGATCGTGCACGGGCACGGTGGGGAGGCCCGTCATGAAGCGCTGCCAGTTCGCCCCGCGGTCGCGCGAGACGTAGAGGCCGACGTCCGAACCGAGGAACAGCAGATCCCGGTTGACCGGGTCTTCGCGGATCACGTGCACGTAGTTCGGCCCGCCCGTCGGCAGATTGTTCGCGATGGAACGGAATGTCCTGCCGAAATCCGTCGTGACGTACACGTACGGCGCGAAGTCGTTGTTGCGGTGGTTGTCGAACGTCACGTAGAAAGTCGCCGTGTCGAAATGCGAGGCCTCGATGCGGCTCACGTAGGTCCCCGCGGGCACGCCCGGGAAGCGGCCGGTCAGGTTCTCCCAGGTGCCACCGTCGTTCCGGGTCAGCCAGACGTTGCCGTCATCGGTCCCCGCGAACAGAAGACCGGGCCGCATCGGCGACTCGGCCAGCGACACGATGGTGCAATACGTCTCCGCTCCGGTCACGTCGGGCGTGACGCCGCCCGTCGTCTGCGTACTCACCCGGATCTTCATCGTGTCTCGCGTGGTCAGGTCGGGAGAAATCGGGTACAGGTTATCGCCGCGCTGCGTCGATTTCATGACCCTGCTCGCGCCCGCGTACAGCGTGGTCGGGCTGTGCGCCGAGAGGAAGAACGGGGAGTTCCAGTTCCAGCGCAGGTCCTGAGTGGCGGAGTCGGCGAGCTGGCGCCGCCGCAGGTCGGCGAGGCGGGTGCGTTGCGCCGCCGTCGGCGGCTTGGTCGTGTCGGGGCGCTCGATCACGATCGAGTCCTCGAACAGCTGATAGGTGGGCCGCCAGGTGGGCTTCTGGAGAGCGGTTCGCTCGCCGGTGGTGAGGTCGAGTCGTCCGATGTTGCCGCCCTGCGACTCCGAGTAGACGGTGTTCGGATCGGTCGGATCCTGCGCCGTGTAGAAGCCGTCGCCGCCGCCGATCGTGATCCAGTCGCTGTTGTCGATCGTGCCCTGGCGGTGCCGGCTCGGCCCGCACCAGGACCCGTTGTCCTGGAGCCCCCCGCACACGCGGTAGGGGAAGCCCATGTCGTAGCTCACGATGTAGAGCTGGCCGATCGTGACCACGTTCAGGAAATCCCAGTTGCCACCCTTGTCCCACGTCTGGGAAACCCCGCCATCGTCGCCGACGATGATGTGGCTCGCGTCCGCGGGATCGATCCACATGGCGTGATGGTCCACGTGGATGCCCTGGGTGGCATTGCCGACCGTCTTGCCGCCGTCATTGGAGAAGTTCACCGGCGTGGACGACCAGTAGACGCGGTTGGGGTCCTTGGGGTCCACCCGCACCTGCGAGTAATAGAACGGCCGCACGTCGTTCGCGTTCATCTTGGTCCACGTCGCTCCACCGTCGGCCGAGCGGTACAGCCCCGTGGGACGCGTCTGCGCCGCCTTGGTCTTGTCGGGCTTCGGATTGGGCGCCGTATCCGCCTCGACCAGGGCGTACATCACGTTGTGGTCGGAAGCGGCGATGGCCAGCCCGATGCGCCCTTTTGTCGTCTCCGGGAAGCCGCCGCCCTTCACCTCGGTCCAGGTCGCTCCGCCGTCGGTCGTCTTCCACAGGGCGCTGCCGGGCCCGCCGCTGTTCAGGAAATACGGACCGCGCACGCGCTGCCAGCTCGACGCGAACAGCACCTCGGGGTTGGTGGGATCCATCGCGATGTCGATGAAACCCGCCTTGTCGCTGATGAACTTGACGAGCTTCCAGGTCTGACCGCCGTCGGTGGTCTTGTAGAGACCGCGCTCGGGGTTGGCCGCCCACGGCTGTCCCAGGGCGGCGACGTAGACGATGTTCGGGTTGGTCGGGTGAACCACGATCCGCCCGATGGCGCCGGTCTTCTCCAGGCCCATCGCCTTCCAGGTGAGGCCGCCATCGGTGGACTTGAAGATGCCGCACCCCGGAGAAATGGTGTTGCGGGAGTCCTCTTCTCCGGTGCCGGCCCAGACCTGCATCGTGTCGCTCGGCGCGATCGCCAGCTCACCCATCGAGATGCAACGCTGGTCGTCGAACACCGGGCGGAACGTCGTGCCGGCGTTGGTTGTCTTCCAGATCCCGCCGGCCGCGGCCGCGAAGAAGAACGTCCGCGACGGGCTCGGGATCCCCACGACGCTCGACACGCGCCCCCCCATGTTGGCGGGACCGATGTTGCGCCAGCGGAAGCCGGCCAGCGTGGTCGAATCGAGTTGGGTGGACGTCTGGGCTGCGAGCGACGCGGTGAGTGCGGCGGCGAGGGTGGCGACAGCCACCCACAAGCGATGGGGCATGACGGCCTCGGGCAAAAGGTGTGAGTCGGGGAATGCTGCAGCACTTCGGTTACGCACGCCAGACCCCGAGCGTTGAGCCGTGCCCGCCCCCCCGGTCCCCATCGGCCGCCGAAGAAAGCGTCACCCGCGCTTCACGCGCGGTTCCCACATCCCCCGGCAGACTTCCACGGGTTTCGAATCCCAGGAGAGGATATGGAAAAGATCCGGATCGAGCAGCACACGTTCGCGGGAGGGCTCTGGTTCGCCGGTTGGCTCTTCACGCTCGGGGTACTGCACCTGTCGTTCTGGAAGGGGTTCCTCGCGCTCGTCGTGTGGCCCTACTACCTGGGTGTGGCGGCGAGCACCTATCTGCCGCACTGAGTCCCCGATGGCCACCCCTACAGCGGACTATCCCGTGACGCTCCGGGTCGACTTCCCGGACCGGGACCTGGACCGCGTCACGACCTTCTTCCGCCCACTCACGGTCATCCCGATCGCCATCATCCTGGCGCTGGTGTCGGGTCCCTCGTCGCGCTCGGAGGCCTCGCGCTACGCGCTGGAATCCGGTGGGATCGTGTTTCTGCCCACGGTGCTGATGCTGCTGTTGCGCGGGAAGTATCCGCGCTGGTGGTACGACTGGAACGTCGCGTTGACCGGGTTCGGGCTGCGGGTCACAGCCTATCTGGCGCTGCTGCGCGACGAGTACCCCTCGACGGACGATGCGCAGGCCGTTCACCTCGACGTCCCGTACCCCGAGGTCACGGAGCTGAATCGGGGCTTGCCGCTGGTGAAGTGGTTCCTGGCGGTTCCGCACTACGTCGTGCTGGCGGTCCTCAGCGTCGCGGCGGTGGGTTGCGTCATCCTGGCGTGGTTCGCCGTCCTCTTTACGGGTCGCTACCCGCGCGGGCTCTTCGCCTTTGTGGAAGGTGTGCTGCGGTGGGGCGTACGGGTCCTGGCGTACGCATTCCTGCTCACGACCGACCGCTATCCGCCGTTCCGTCTCGCGGCCTGAGGGCCTGATTTCAGGGCTGGCGCGTGCGCGGCCCGCGTGATTGTTTGAGGGCCGATGCTCGAGGCCCACGAGTTCCTGAAATCCCTGACCATCGTCCTGGCCGTCGCCGCCGTCACGACGGTCGTGTTCCAGCGCCTCCGCCAACCCGTGGTGCTGGGGTATCTCATGGCCGGTCTGATCGTCGGTCCCCACCTGCCGATCCCGCTCGTGGCAGACCCGGCCGTGGTCCAGACGCTCTCCGAGCTGGGCGTGATCCTGTTGATGTTCTCGCTCGGACTCGAGTTCAGCCTGCGCAAGCTCGCCGCCGTCGGCCCGACGGCAGGGCTGACCGCCCTGCTGCAGTCCAGCCTGATGCTGTGGCTGGGATTCATGCTGGGCCGCCTGTTCGGCTGGACCGGTCTCGAAAGCCTGTTCACGGGCGCGATCATCGCGATTTCGAGCACCACGATCATCGCCAAGGTCTTCGCGGAGCAGGGGGTCACGGGGAGGCTGCGCGAGCTCGTCGTCGGCATCCTCATCGTGCAGGATCTGATCGCGGTCCTGCTGATGGCGATCCTCACGGGTGTGGCGTCGGGGAGCGGCCTCGCCGCGGGGCCGCTGCTCGTCCTCGTTGCCCGCCTGGGGACCTTTCTGTTCGGCTTGATCGCCGTGGGCCTGCTGCTCGTGCCGCGGGCGATGCGCGCCGTCATCCGTCTGAACCGACCCGAAACGACCGTGATCGCCAGTATCGG
>DATGDE010000154.1:0-14259 GCA_035311125.1 Gemmatimonadales bacterium | reverse complement strand
AGGTCCGGGTCGCGGCCCTGACCGCGCTGGCCAGGGTGGGAGGCGGGCGCGCCGCCGAGCTGGCACGAGCCGCCTGGAGCCGTGACACGAGCTACGAAGTCCGCGGGCGCGCGCTCCAGACTCTGGCGTTGCTGGACAGCGCCGGCCGGCGCGAGGTGATCGCCCGGGGTCTGGCGACCCCATCCTACCGGGACGCGATCGTGAACGGCGCGCTCGGCGCGGTCGTCCAGGCGAACGACACGAGCTTCATTCCTCAGGTGGACAGTGCGGTTGGGAACGCCATCGAGCCGTCGTTCGTGCTGGCAATACTAGGCTCCCGCGGCAACGCGCGCGCCCTCGATCTGCTGGTGACGCACCTCGACGACGACCGTCCGATGGTACGGCGGTGGGCCCTGATCGCGATCGAGAACGCGCTGCCCCCCGGCCTCGCGACAACCCGGCTGCAGTCAGTCCGTGACCGGCTCGCTCATGCGGACACGAAGCGGGCAGTGACCGCGGCGCTCGACCGGCTCTCCAAGCAGGGAGGGCACGACCAGTAGCGGGAGCGGACAGGCCCAGCGACCGAGCCGAGGAGGGACGAAGGCAACTACAGCTCCGTACCGATACGCAGCACGATGTTGCGCCCGGGATTGAGCGCGAAGGCCTTGTAGCGGCTGAGGAAGTCGCGGTAGCGCGTGTTCAGCGCGTTCTTGACCTGCAATTCCAACCGGAAGTCGCGCGGGCCCAGCCGGGGCCGCACGCTGCCGAAGAGATCGAGCAGACCGTAGCCAGCGGTCCCTTGATCAAAAGAGCTGAGGCGCGTCTGGCGTGCGACGAGATCCACGTCGAGGCCCGCGCCGCCCGTCCCGTGATGCCATTCGGCGCCCAGCTTGGCGCGCAGCGGCGGGATCTGCGGTAACGGCTCTCGATTGTCGCGCCGCTCCCCGCGGACGTAGTCCACCCGAGCTGACAGCGCGATTGCGCTCCCCACCGCCACCTCGAGGGACGCTTCGCCGCCCACCAGCCGCGCGTCGGCCTGCGCATACCGGTACACGGAGAGCGAATCCTGCGGCGCGCACACGACCGCCGGGTCGGGACAAGTCTTGGTCCCCGTCGGCGTGATGTGAATGTAGTGATCTATGGTGTTGGAGAACCCGGCCACTTCGCCGCGTACGCGTTCCGCCTGCCAGCGAACGCTGAGATCGAAGTTGAGGCCGGCTTCGGGCACCAGGCTGGCCTGTCCGATCTCGAAGCGGGCCTCGCCCGGGTGCGGGCCGTTAGTGAACAGCTCGAACAGCGTCGGTGCCCGCCACGCCCGCCCGGCGTTCGCGGCCAGCGCGAGACCGGCCGCCGGACGAAAGACGAGTCCCACATCGCCCGACCAGGCGGTGTAGTTCCGCCGCTGGCTGCCCACCCCCAGATCGGCGTTGGAGTCGGCGTCGAGACGGCGCAGGTCCACCCGCGCGCCGGCCAATGCGCTCCACCGATCCCCCAGCGTGAGCTGCTCGAACGCGAACGCCGCGGCGCCTGCGGCGCGGGCACCGGGCACCAGCGGCTCGGCGCCGCGCGTGGCGCTCGACTGATAGTACGCCGACGTTCCAACCGTCCCGGAAACCCGTCTTCCCGCCCCGTGATGGGCGAGCAGGTCGAGGCTCGTGGTATTGAGCAGCAGGTCGAACCCCTTCTCAGCGGTGTCGCCCTCGACCGTTTCGGCCAGCCAGTGCCGCTGCCATTGTCCCTTGGCCTCGAGCCGCAGGCGCCCGGCGGGGAACGTCCCGCCCAGCTGCAGGCGGTCGTCCGCCAGCTTGCGGACGGGACCCGCTTCCTTGCCGCCGGCCGGTGGTGGCGGCGGCAGCGACGCCGTGTCCGCCTCGAGCAGGTGGAACTCGCCGCCGTAGTGCGTGAATCGCGCCGTCGCCTTGCCCCAGTCGCCCTGGGTGCCGACCGCCGCCTCGCCCGACAGCGCCGTGAACCCCGTGTTCTCGAGCTCCGCGGCGGGGGTGTGAAGCGCCTCCGAGTGACGTCCGACCAACCCCGCGCGGAAGCCCACGCCGCCAGTGGCGCCGGCTGCGTGCAGCGCGCTCCCCAGCTCGTGGTTGTTGGTCGCGAGGTAGGCGTCCACGCCGCCGCGCAGCGGCAAACGATCGTGAGCGTCGGGCACGTCCTCGGGGATCACGTTGACCACGCCGCCCAGCGCGTCCGAGCCGTACAGGACGCTGGCCGGACCGCGGATCACCTCCACCCGGTCTGCGAGTCGCGTTTCGACCGAAGGGCCGTCTTCGTCGCTCCAGGAGTAGTCCTCGAGCCGGTTGCCGTCCCCCAGCACCAGCACCCGCGCTCCCGTGAGCCCGCGGATGATCGGCTTCCCGATCTCGCCGCCGGTCGTGAGCGCGCGCACCCCGGCCAGCGTCTCCAGCGCGTGCGCCAGGGAGACCCGGAATTCGCGGGCCAGCGCACCCGCACCGAGCGTCGCCGTGGGCAGCGGCGAGGACAGGGGATCGGCGGGCGCCCGTGTCGCCGTGACGGTGACGGCCTCGAGCTCGACGACCGCTGCACGCAGCACGACCTGTACGATTCCGGCTCCAGGAACCTCGATGCGGCGAGCCAGCGGAGCATAGTCCGGCCGTCGGAACACGAGGGTATACGCGCCGTTCGGCACGGCCGCGAACATGAACGCGCCGCCCGACGTGGTCGTGGTCCGGCGTGCCAGGTCGGTGAGCAGGACTTCCACCGACGGCAGCGGGTTGCCGGCGGAGTCCGTGACGATACCGCGGACCGTGTCGGCCGCCACCGACGCAGCCGCCGGCGCGGCGACGGCGCCGAGCAGCGCGGCGGCCAGGGTGGCCGCGATCCGCAGGTGGCGTGTCATAGGAGGAGAAGTTGCCGCCGAGGGCGGGACGCGCAAGGCGCCGCGCGGCTCAGCCCGGCTGTTGCAGGATCTCGTAGTGGACCGATCGGGCGTCGAACCGGGCGAGCAGCTTCCGGGCCGCCGGGGGAACCACCGCGACCTCGCGATCGGGGCCGGCGAACGCCCGGACGGCATCCCAGGACTCGAACAGCGTCAGGGTCACGAACTCCACTTCCGGAGCCACTTCGCGCCGCAGCAGATAGGCGCCGTGGTATCCGGGAATGCGGTGGATGCCGGGGAGTACCTCGTTGCGGAGCAGCGCTTCGTAGGCGTCGCGTTCTCGCGGGTGGTCCACCCGTGCCACAGACGAGCGATCATGACCTGAAAGACTAGTCGAGCGGCGCGCGCCCCGGTATCGTGGCCCTATGTCTCGACGCAAGACCACATCCCCGGTCGTGCGGGCGGCTACGCCGGCCGATGCCCCGGAGCTGGCCCGGCTGCGCTACGAGTTTCGTGCGGCCGAGCGACCGGCGGTCGAGCCGAGCGAGGAGTTCATCGCCCGGACCACGGCGTGGATGCAGGAGCGTCTCGCGGCGGGCACGGCGTGGCGCTGTTTCGTCGCCGTGCGCGACGGGGCGATCGCCGGTCACGTATGGATCACGGTCATCGAGAAGGTCCCCAACCCCGGCAGCGGGGAGCCGGAGCGGCACGCCTACCTCACGAACCTCTACGTGCGTCTCGCCGAGCGTGGCGGCACGGGCAGCCCTCTGCTCGAGGCCGCGCTCGACTGGTGCCGCCACGAGCGGGTGGACACGGTGGTGCTGTGGCCCAGCGAGCGCAGCCGCACGCTCTACGCGCGTCATGGGTTCGACACGTCCCGGGCCATCATGGCGCTGCCGCTCGCCGCCGAGCCGCACGGCCGCGGGCAGCGACCCTAGGGTCGCAGCAACAGCTTCCCGGCCGTCTCCCGGCTCTCCAGCGCGCGATGCGCGCCGGCCGCCTGTGCCAGCGGCCAGGTGCGATCGATGTGCAGCGTGAGCGTTCCGTCCTGCAGCCACCGCAGCAGGTCCCCCGAGCGCTGCTCGAGCTCGGCGCGCGTCTCGATGTAGTGGGCGAGCGTGGGCCGGGTGAGAAACAACGAGCCACGCTGGTTCAGCAGCTGCGGGTCGAGCGGCCCCACGGGTCCGCTCGACTGGCCGAACAGGACCATCATGCCCCGTCGTACCAGGCAACGCAGCCCGCTTTCGAAGGTCGTGCGGCCCACCGAGTCGTAGACGACGTGCACGCCCGCTCCGTCCGTCAGGCGGCGCACCTCCGCCACGAAGTCCTTCTCGGTGTAGCGGATCACCTCATGGGCGCCGGCCTCGCGGGCCAGGGCTTCCTTCGTCGCGGTAGACACGGTGGCGATCACCCGCGCGCCACGGCGCCGGGCGATCTGGCACAACAGCCGCCCGGTCCCGCCCGCCGCCGCGTGCACCAGGCAGGTATCGCCGGGCTTCAGCGGATAGGTGGTGCTGGCCAGGTAGTGCGCGGTCATCCCCTGCAGCAGCAACGCCGCGCCCTGCTCTGTGCTGACGCCGTCAGGCAGCCGCACGACGCGCTCGGCGGGAGCGAGCACGTACTCGGCATAGGCCGCGAGGGCGCCGTGGTAGCACGCGACCCGGTCGCCCAGGGCGAACCCGGTGACACCGGAACCCAGCGCGGCAATCGACCCGGCAGCTTCCTGACCCGGAATGAAGGGCAGCACGGTCTTGTACTGCCCGGCGCGCTGATACAGGTCGACGAAGTTGACGCCCGCGGCTTCTACCTTCAGAACGACCTGGCCGGGGCCGGGCGTCAAGTCGGGAACCTCCTCGAGCCGCAGGACCTCGGGGCCGCCGGGAACGGTGACGCAAACGGCCTTCACGCGACGGCCGTCAGAGGTTGAGGCGCTGCATCGCCGCTTCGGGATAGCGCAGGCCCGAGGCGGAATTCCTGGGGATCGCGCGATCGAGGCGGCGCAGGTCCTGCGGCGAGAGTGGCACATCCAGCGCGCCCGCGTTCTCCTCGAGATAGCGGCGCTGTTTGGTCCCCGGGATGGGCACGATGTCCGCTCCCTGCGCCAGCACCCAGGCAAGCGCGAGCTGGGCGGCGTTGCACTGCTTCTCCTGGGCCATCGCCTCTATCTGTTCGGTGAGCGCGAGATTGCGACTGAAGTTCTCTCCCTGGAAGCGGGGATGGTGGTGGCGGTAGTCGTCCGCCGGGAGATCCTCCGGGCGGCGGAACCGGCCGCTCAGGAATCCGCGTCCCAGCGGGCTGTAAGCGACGAACCCGATCCCGAGCTCGCGGCAGAGGGCGAGGACGCCGTCCTCGGGGTCCCTGGACCACAGCGAGTACTCCGTCTGCAGCGCCGTGATGGGATGGACGGCATGGGCGCGGCGGATCGTGGCCGGGCCGGCTTCCGACAGACCGAGGTAACGGATCTTGCCCGCACGCACCAGCTCGGCCATCGCCCCGACCGTCTCCTCGATCGGCACGGAGGGATCCACCCGGTGCTGGTAATAGAGGTCGATGTGGTCCACGCCGAGGCGCTGGAGCGAGGCCTCGCAGGCCGCGCGGATGTACTCAGGCCGCCCGTTGACCCCCAGCCAGGCCCCGTCGGGACCGCGCACGTTGCCGAACTTGGTCGCGAGCACCGCCCGATCGCGCCGGTCCGCGATGGCCTGCCCGACCAGCCGCTCGTTGGTGAAGGGCCCGTATACGTCGGACGTATCGAGAAAGGAGATGCCGAGGTCCAGGGCACGATGAATCGTGGCGACCGATTCGGTGTCGTCGCGACCGGCGTAGAATTCCGACATGCCCATGCAGCCCAGCCCGAGCGCCGATACCGTCAGACCCTGGGATCCCAAGTTTCGCTGGTCCATGGACGCCTCCCCCGTTCACGGTCTACCCCGCAAGTCTACTTGAAACCTGACATTCCGGCTCCGGGTTCCGAGGTAGGTTGCGATTACTCCGGGTCCGGGAATAATCCGTGGCCAGCGGAGGTCTCATTCCACGGGGAACGGTGGATTCCACGGCTCTGGAACGGTTCGAGGCCGCGGTGTTGCCGCATCTGGACTCGGCGTACACCCTGGCACGTTACCTGACGCGCGACTTGCACGATGCGGAAGACGTGGTGCAGGAGGCGTACCTGCGGGCCCTGCGCTATTTCGGCGGCTACCGTGGCGGCGACGCACGCGCCTGGATGCTCGCCATCGTGCGCAACACCTTCCACACCTGGCGGCGGCGCGAGCGGCATCAGGACGAGGCGGCGGAGTTCGACGAAGAACGCCACAGTGAAACGGTGGAAGGGGAGCATCCTGGCTCCCTGCTCGACGCGGCGCTCGATCGGGAGACGCTCGAGCGGGCGCTCGATCGGTTGCCCATGGAGTTCCGGGAGGTGCTGGTGCTGCGCGAGCTGGAGGGCATGTCCTACAAGGAGATCGGCACCGTCGTGGGGGTGCCCATAGGCACGGTGATGTCGCGGCTGGCGCGGGCCCGGGAACGGCTCCGCCGTGCGCTGCTCGCCGGAACGGACGCCGACCGCACATGACCTGCGCCGAGCTCGAGACGCGTCTGCACGCGTACCTGGATTCGGAGCTGCCCGAGGCGGCGGCCCGGGAAGTGGCGGCGCACGTCACCGCGTGTCCACACTGCGGCCCGTGGTACGAGGAGCAGCGCGCGCTGCGCACCGCGCTGCGCGGGCAACTCCCCACGCTCCGGGCCCCCGACACGCTGCGCGCGGCGGTGCGCCGCGGCCTGCGGGCGGCGCGGGACGCCGAGCGGCTGCCCCCTCGTGCGGTGGGGGCGTGGCGCTGGCTCGCCGCGGCGGCGGCGCTGGTGCTCACCGTGGGCGGCACCTGGTCGCTCGCGCGACGCAGCGCGGAGGGGAACATGATCGCCGCGCAGGTGCTGGCCAGTCATGTGCGGTCGCTCATGCCCGGTCACCTCACCGACGTCGTGTCGACCGACCAGCACACCGTGAAGCCGTGGTTCAACGGCCGGCTCGACTTTTCTCCGCCCGTCGCCGACTTCGCGGCCGCAGGCTATCCGCTGATCGGCGGCCGGCTCGACTATGTCGGGGGTCGCCCCGTCGCGGTGCTCGTCTATGGGCGTCGCCAGCACATGATCGACGTGATGCTGTGGCCGACGGTCTCGGGGTCGCACGCCGGTCCGGCGGCGCGGACCGAGCAGGGCTATCACCTGCTGCACTGGACCGGACCGAGCTTCACCTACTGGGTCGTGTCGGACCTGGGCCTGGGCGAGCTCGACGACTTCGCCGCTCGGCTCCGTCAGGCGGACGAAAGCGGCGCCGCACCCCGCTGAGCCATCCGGCCCGCCAGGATGCCCTCAATCTGCGCCAGCTCCTGGTCGGAGAACCCGAGATGCGTCGTCGCCCCGACACATTCCTCCACCTGGCCCACCCGGCTCGCGCCGATGAGCGCGGTGGTGACGACCGGCCGGCGCAGCACCCAGGCCAGCGCCATCTGCGCCAGCGTCTGCCCGCGTGAGCGGGCGAGACCCTGGAGCGCCGTTGCCTTCGCGATCACGTCGGTCGTGACGTCGGCCGGCTTCAGAAACCTGGGATCCCGGCTCGCGCGCGAGTCGGGGGGAATTCCCTCCAGGTAGCGGTCGCTCAACAGCCCCTTGGCGAGCGGCGAATACGCGACCGCGCCGATCTGTTCCTGTTCGAGCGTCGCCAGCAGCTCCGGTTCGACCCACCGGTCCAGCATGCTGTAGCGAACCTGATGCACCAGGCAGGGCGTGCCCATGGCGCGCAACAGGCGCGCCGCCTCCACCGTGGCGGCGGGCGGGTAGTTCGAGATGCCAGCGTAGAGCGCCTTGCCGCTGCGCACCGCGTGCGCCAGCGCGCCCATCGTTTCTTCCAGCGGCGTATGCGGATCGTGCCGGTGGGAATAGAAGATGTCGACGTAGGGCACGCCGATCCGCTGCAGGGATTGGTCGAGCGAGGCCAGCAGGCTCTTGCGTGAGCCCCATTCTCCGTAGGGGCCGGGCCACATGTAGTAGCCCGCCTTCGTCGTGATGATCAGCTCGTCGCGCCAGCGACCCAGTTCCTCGCGCAGGATGCGCCCGAATGTCTCCTCCGCCGAACCCTCCGGCGGACCATAGTTGTTGGCCAGATCGAAGTGCGTGACGCCCAGATCGAAGGCGCGCAGCGCCATGGCCCGCGCCGTCTCGTAGGAATCCCGCGCCCCGAAATTGTGCCACAGCCCGAGCGAGATGAGCGGCAGCGCCACGCCAGAGCGGCCGCAGCGTCGATAGAAGTCGGGATTGCCGTACCGGGTGCCTGCCGGCGAGTACGTCATGAGGGCAAAGCTCGGCTTAGCGCGCCGGTGCCGCAACCGAAGTCGAGCCAGGCGGAGGACCCGTCGGTCCAGGTGTCCGGCATCGTGCCAGCGAGCGAAGGGGCAATGGCTCAGCCTTCGATCTTGTAGACCTCGCGCCGGCCGGATTCCACCAGGTCGTGATAGTCCTTCATGATCTTCTCCATTTCCTTCATCGCCTCGCTGTCCTGCCCACCGCCCTGCATCATGCGCTCGAAGTCGGCCATGCTCGGCACCTCCATCTCGGCAACGATCATCCAATACCGCTCGGCACAGAAATCGGTCATGACGCGCATCGCCGGCATGCCGACCTTCGCGCTGAGTTTGTTCATGGCCAGGAACTTCTCTACCATCGGGCGCACCTTCCCCGGCTTGCAGTACATGATCTCGCGGACGAGCAGCATGCGGGCCTCCTGAGTGATCGTCGGTGTGTGGATGTGCGTGTCGCCCAACGGAAGTGGATAAACTGCCGGCCGCGGCGGCCGCCGGCAACTAGAGTTGCACCTCGGACCCCGCGGCTCGCGCGCGCGCCGCATCGAGCACGAGCCCCGCGGCCGCCGCGTCCTGCGCCGCGACCCCGACCGAGCGGTACACCGTGACCTGATCCGCGCGGGTCCGCGACGAGACCACGCCCTGGACGAGCTCGCCGACCTCACGGATGTCCGCCACCTGCAGGAGTCCTCGGTTGACGGCCGCCGTGATGTCCGCGGCGCCGTTGGGATACTCGCCGATGGCGGCCGTGCGCGACTCGACCACCACCAGCGCATCGGCGTATACCGACGGGTCGAGCTCGGGGCCGCTGGTGAGCCCGACCGAGTTCACGTGCGTCCCGGGGCGCAGCCACTCGCGCCGCACGACCGGCTCCGTCGCATGCGTGCAGCAGCAGACGATGTCGGCGCCCCGCACGGCCTCGGCGTACGTCGCGGCGGTCCGGGCGCCGATTTCGGCCGCGAAGGCAGCCACCTTGTCCGGTGTGCGACCGGCGACGACGATCTCGGTGACGGGCCGGACGCGCGGCACCGCGCGCGCGTGCGCGCGCGCCTGCACGCCGGTCCCGAGAATCGCGAGCACACTCGCCTCCTCGCGCGCGCACAGGCGCGTGGCCAGCGCGGAGCCGGCGGCGGTGCGCAATGCCGTGATCGCGGTGCCGTCCATGAGCGCGACGGGAACGCCGGTCGCCGGATCGAACACGGCGACCACGGCCTGATGCGTCTCGAGACCGCTCGCGGCGTTGCCGGGGAATACCAGCACGAGCTTGGCGGCCAGCACGTTCTGCGTCGGGAGATAGGCCGGCATGGCGGCCAGGAGTCCCACCGCGCCGACCTTCGCGATATTGCGCTGCGGAACCGAGGCCCGGCCCGCACTCAGGTCGGTCATCGCTACCGCGAGAGTCGCGACCAGCGCGTCCAGATCGAGGAGCTCTTCCACCTGACTGCGATTGAGGATCAGCATAGGGAGGCCGGGGCTAGTGTCGACGTGCTGCCTGCGCAATGGCGACCCAGCGATCGACCGGCACTCGAGCGACCACGCTGCCGATCAGGTCGAGTGGCAGGTCGTCTGCCGTACTGAAATGGATGCAGGCCTTCCCCATATCCAGCTTCTTGCCCGCGGCCCGGAAGCCGTCCTTCAAGCGCTGCGCCTCCCTTGGGTCGCCGTAGACGCTCATGAGGTGGAGGGAGAGGTAGGATTTCTCCGATGCCAGCGCGACGTACCACAGGGGCTGACGGTTATACGTGTCGGCGTACCGCGTCAGAGGGACCTGATAGACCAGCATGTTCCTGCTGACCACCTCTTCGTAGCCGGTGGGCAGGTGGTCCCGGATGACGGCGCGGACCCGCGCCATCTCACGGCGTCGCCCGATGGGGAGCCGGGCGAGGAACTGGGTGGCGGTCGGCGGTCGCTGCGGAGGCATCGGGACTCGCCTCAAGTTGCGGCGAGCGGGAGCGGCAATCAAGCCGCGTCTCCGCTAGTATCTCCCTAGCCATGGACCCGCTCTCCGACCTGCTGCGCGTCGTGCGCCTCGATGGCGCCCACTTCTACACGGTGGAAGCCGCGGCGCCGTGGTGCTCCGAGACCGTGCCTGCCGGAGAGCTCTCGCCTCGGGTCCTGCCATCCGCGGAGCACCTGATCTCCTACCACATCCTGACCGACGGGCATTGCTTCGGAGGACTGGTCGGGGAGACGGCAGTCGAGCTCGTCGCGGGAGACGTGATCGTCTTCCCGCACGGCGACGCGCACGTCATGTCGAGTGAGCGAGACGGTGCGGCGGGCCGGACCGTCCGGACCAGCGCATCGGTCCGCTATCCCTTCACCGTCTTCTATGGCGAACGGGGCTCGCCGGTGGCGGGCGCATCGATCATCTGCGGATTCCTGGGATGCGACCGCCGGCCGTTCAACCCGCTGCTGGCGGCGCTGCCGCGGCAGCTGCACGTCCGGGGCGCGTCGAGCCCCTGGCTTGGCGACTTCGTCCGCCAGGCGAGCGAAGCAGCCCGTCTCGGCCGGGCTGGGGCCGAAGGCGTGGTCACCAGGCTGGCCGAGTTGATGTTCATCGAGGTGCTGCGTCGCTACCTCGACGACCTGCCGCCGGGACACACCGGCTGGCTCGCAGGACTCAAGGACGAAGTGGTGGGCCGGGCGTTGACGCTGCTTCACGGCCGAGCCGGGCATCCGTGGACCCTCGCCGAGCTGGCCAGGGAAACGGCCTCCTCGCGGACCAACCTCACCAGGCGGTTCACCCTGCTCGTCGGGCAGCCGCCGATGCAGTATCTGACCCGGTGGCGAATGCAGGTCGCGGCCAACCTCCTGGTCCAGAGCGGCACCAAGGTCGCTGCGATCGGCGCGGCGGTGGGCTATGACTCCGAAGCGGCCTTCAGCCGGGCGTTCAAGAAGGCGACCGGTCTCGCCCCCGGCGGCTGGCGCGAAGCGCGCCGCAGCGCCCGGTCCTGACGCTTTCCTGACTCGTCCCCGGACGCCGGAGCAGGAAGTCGGGACGACCGGTCATTGGCTGGACGACGCTCCCGTATGAGAATCGGGTCGCGCGCCACGAGGGTGCGTCCAGACCCATTCACCGAGAGGTTGGCATGACAGCCAAATCCATTCCCGACGTCGACCGGCCCGGCAAGCACGCCGCGGCTACGCTCAGCCCGCGTGCCGAAGCCCTCGCTGTGCGCCTCGAGCAGGGGGCGAGCGCGCTGGCCAGTCTCGCGAGCACCCTCACGGAAGCGGAGTGGCAGACCAGGATTCCGAGGGACGGGCGCAAGGTCGGCGTGGTCGTACATCACGTCGGGAACATGTACCCGATCGAGATCCAGGCGGCCCTGACACTGGCCGCAGGCAAGCCGGTGACGGGCGTGACCGCCGAGGTCATCAACGACATCAATGCCCGGCATGCCCGGGAATTCGACGCGGTCACGAAAGAGGCGGCATTGGAGTTCCTCCGGCGGAACAGCGCCACCGCCGCGGCCGCCATCCGGGCGCTCAGCGACGAGCAGCTCGACCGTGCCGCTCCGGTGTCGCTCAACGCCGACGCGCCGCTCACGTGTCAGTTCATGCTCGAGGATCACGCGGTGCGGCACAGCTATCACCACCTCGCCAAGATTCGAGCGGCGTTGGGGCGGTAGACTGCTCGCTCACCTCCCCCGCCGGCCGCGCAACTCGGCGATACGCGCCTTGACGAGTCGCCTCACGAGCGCCGCCGGCGGGGGCTTCGTGAGCGGAAAGCGGACCGTCCCCTTCGAGGTTTCATATCCCTGGAGCGCTGCGGCGTGCGCGCGCCGGATCGAAGCGGTTATCGGATAGATGCTGCAGTGATGCTTGAAGGCCGCGTACCACACGAGCGGCCGTCCCTGGAGCCGAAAGCCGGGGATCCGGTAGCTGAAGCCCTCCACGGCGCCCGGGGCGGCCGATCGAATGGTCTGGCGCAACAGCCGCAGGGCCCGCCGCGCAGCGGGTGTCTGCGCGGCGAAGTAGGCACGGATCTGAGCCGCGGCCCGTCGGGCGCCGGGATCCGCAGATTCGACAACCGCCATGGTGACCTCAGCCCCCCCAAGAAACCGCTAGAACTTGGACCAGAGGTACTGGTTCGTGACCTCGTGGTGGAACTGGATCTCCGAGGCCTTCACCTCGGCGCCGAGCGCCTTGGGGCACCGGTCCGCCTGGGCCTGCTTCAGGTCGGCGAACTTGCCGTGGACTTCCTCGCCGAGAATCTCCTTGAGGAAGGGGCTGGCCTTGTAGAGGCGAATGGCGTCGTAGATGTTGTCCGAGAGGAACCGCGTGCGGCTCCGCTTGGTCTCGTCACCCTCCTCCATCGGCCCCTCGAGGCCGGTGCGGAAGATCGTGTAGATCGCGAGATACGGGTTGGCGTCGGGCGCGATCGATCGGACTTCCACCCGCTTGGACCGCTCGTTGCCCAGCGGAATCCGGATCATCGAGCCGCGGTCGATGGGGGACGCCTTGATCTGGTTCGGCGCCTCGAAGTGCGGATCCAGCCGGCGGTAGGCATTGACGCTCGAGTTCATGAGCAGGCAGATCTCGGCGCCGCTGGAGAGGATCCGCTGGATGAACTCCCACCCGGCCTTGGACAGCTGGTCCTGGCCCTTCTCGTCCCAGAACAGGTTCTTCCCTTTGCGTGCCACCGACACGTTGGTGTGCATCCCGTTGCCGTTGACGCCGGTGAGCGGCTTGGGCAGGAACGAGGCCGTCATGTCCATCCGTGCCGCGACCTGGCGCGAGAGCAGCTTGTACAGCTGCACCTGGTCCGCCGCGATGCAGGCCTCGGCGTAACCGTAGTTCATCTCGAACTGCGACGGCGCCACCTCGGGATGGTCCTTCTCGTTGGCGAAGCCCATCGCCCGCTGCACTTCGGCCGCCGTGTCGATGAACAACCGCAGCGCGTCACCCGGGAGCGAGTGGTAGTAGCCGCCGGTCGAGATGAAGTCGAACCGGCCGGTCTCGTGATAGCGCCGCTCGGCGTCCCTGCCATTGAACAGGAAGCCCTCGATCTCGTTGGCCGCGAAGCACGCCGTGCCGTCCCTGGCGAAGAGCGACTCGGTGTACCGCTTCAGCAGTCCGCGCATGTCCGCGGAGTACGCCGCTCCGTCGCGCTCCAGCACGTCGGCGAAGGCCAGCACCTTGCCGGGGCCGAATACGTCGGAAGGCAGCCAGTAGAACGCGGGCCAGTCCACCCGGAGGCGCAGGTCGGATTCCTGCTGCCGGGAGAATCCGCGGATCGAGGAGCCGTCGAACGTCAGGTTGTCCACCGAGCCGAGCAGAAATTTCTTGTCGTAGTCCAGCATGTGAAACCGGCCCTCCAGGTCCGTGAAGCAGACCGTGACGGCCTTGATGCGCTTCTCGTCGGTGAGGTACCTGAGCCGCTCGTCCTGGATCTGGCCCGCCGGGACGCGGTCCAGTCGCTGCTTCTTGGCCGCGAGGTTTCTCTCTTCGAGCTCGTCGTAGGGGATTTCCAGGAAGTCACGTAAGGCGGCGGTCATTCCAGCTCCTCGCGGGAGTAGTCGATGGGTTCACAGACTGGTCGATTTAATCTAAGTCAGCGCATTTTTAGCGTAAGTGGGGGGCGGTTTATGGTAAAACGATGACTAGATGAGGTTCTCCCGTGGATCCCCTAGGGTCTGTTGACTAGGGTATCCCCGGGCCGGCTTCGAATTCCACGCCGTCCTCGTTGCAGCGCGTCGCCGTCACGGGGTCAGGGCTCTCGGGCACCCAGGGTCGCAGCGTCCACCGAACGTCCGGTGACGAAATTGTACGAATCGACCACGAGGGCGACCACGACGTCGAGCTCCGCCATCGTGAGCGGCGTATAGAGCATCACCAGACCCGGCATCCCCAGGGGCTCGGCGAGGGGGTGCGGCTCGGCCCACCCCGCGTCGATCGCGGCCCTGGCCCGTTCGGGGGGCAACGAGGCGTGGAGACTGCCATCGGGGTGGATATGGGCGAACTCGCGACCCCGGAGGATGACTTCCGGCCGCACCAGGTCCACGTCATCCGCGAGCCAGATGGCCCGCGCGCCCGGGACGGAGATGATCGAGGGGCGATCGATGGTTCCGGGCAGGG
>DATGDE010000153.1:0-6562 GCA_035311125.1 Gemmatimonadales bacterium | reverse complement strand
GTTCTCAAACCCGGGATTCGGACTCTGGACCACCTTCACGGAGGCCGGGTCCACCCTCCCCGTCGTGTCGATGATGGCCTGCAGCAGGACGCGGCCGGTAATCCCCGCATCGCGCAGCAGGGCGGGGTATTCCGGCCGGGGCGCGGTCAGCAACCGCGGCGGCTCGTCCACGGCGTTCTCCGCATAGACCCGATCCGACGCCGGAGCTACGCCGTCGGCGCGACCGCCCTCGACGCCCACGCCCGAAAAGTCCTTCGGATCGAAATGCTCCTGCAGCGATACCGCCGGAATGTTGGTGGGGACGATCTCGGGGATACTCACTGTCTGGAACCCCTTGAAGGGGACGCTGAGCTCGGGCTGGGGCGCCGGGGGTTGCCGCTCCGCTGCCGGGGCGACCAGCACCAACGTCGTGTCGAAGGGAACGTCCGGGGTGCTCCCGCGGGCGCTCAATGTGGCGAAGATGGCACCGCCGATGACCGCCGCGTGGAGGACGAGTGACGGGATGCTGCCGCCGAACAGGCCCTTCACTGGCTTGCGGCCGGACTCGATGAGCGTGACTACCATGACCGTCCTCCGATGCTCCGAATTGGAACGCGAGCGGAGATTCGTGGGACGGCATCCCCGGTTGTCGCAGTATCAGTAAGAACGCAGGAGTGGGGTCGTTGGTTGCGCGGCAGGTGTGCGCGTGATGTCAGGATGCCGTGGGTCTCAGTCGGGCCCCCGGTCGCGCAGCCTGATCAGCTCGTCCAGCGAGCGAGCAGTGTGCCCGCTGGCGGCCGCGCGGCGGATGAAGCCGGCCGTCAACCCATGGTCCCGGGCGCGGCGCAGCTCGTCGAGCGAGAGGTTGTCGAGCCCCGCACCTTTCAGCTCGCTGGCGTAGCGGGCATCCACTCCATGATCGCGCGCCGTCACCAGCTCCTCGATCGCGGAGGGCCGGTATCCGGCGGCGCGCATGCCGGCGATGAATTCTCCATCCACGCCGTGGTCGCGCACGCGGACCAGCTGCTCGGCGGTCAGGTGCTCGTAGCCGGCCGAGGCCAGCGCCGCGATGAACTCGGGATCGACCCCGTGGTCGCGCATCCGGACGAGGGGAGCCGGGTCGCTGAGCCGGTACCCGGCGTGGTTCAGTCCCTGGAGGTATTCGAGATCCACCCCATGGGTGGCCATCCGCGCGAGCTCGTCGCCGGTCGGACGCCGGTATCCCTCGCGCGCCAGCTCGTCGACGAGGTCGAGTCCTAGGTCGGCCATCGTCATCTGCAGTTGCGCGCGCGCGGACGGGGCATCGATGCCGCGCCGGGCCAGCTGCGCCACGAACTCCCGGCTGGGGGAATACGAGAAGTGCCCGGATCCCTTCCCGTGCGCGAACCAGCCTTCGCACACCAAGGTGCCGGCGTCGCGGACCAGGCGGAACTGCACCGGAATTCCCGCGCTGCGCCATGCCGAGTCGGGGAGGCCCACGATCTGGCGCACTGGAACGTTCTGACTGGACCAGCTGTCCTGGAACTGGTCGTCGCCGATGCGGATGGTGAGCCGAATCGCGGTGGCGTCGCCACGCTCCAGGAACCACTGACCGTCGGTCGGTGTCTGGGCGGCGAGCGGTGCGGCGACGAAGAGCCATGCGAGCCGTGCGAAGCGCATTCTCGATCACCCGTGCGGGGGTTGCCCGGTTGGACGGCTCGATGCCGGGAATCGTTGCAGGCCGCCGCTAGCGGGCCGGGCGCGCGCGCGCCGCCTGCGCGGCCATGATCCGGATCAATTGCGCGTTGGTCCAGGGCTGCCAGCCGTGCGGCTTCATGGGGCGGCCGTAGTCGAACTCGGCCCGCGCCGGAGGGTTGGCGCGCTTCAGGAACTCCTCCAGCCGATACACGGCCAGGTTGAGGTAGAACGTGTCGTAGTCGCCCACGAAGACGTGGATCTTCCCCCGCAGTTTGGGCCCGAGCGTGTGCCAGTTGCGCTCCAGGTAGTCGCGCAGGTCATAGTCGTGCGCGCGGAAGTACTCCGCCACGTCACGATTGATGTGCCCCGTGCGCAGGTCCCACAACTCGGCGGTGTAGCCGTCCGGCCCCACCGGTCCATAGGTGGCTTCCCAGATCGCAAACTGCTCGCCGGAGCGGGCGTGGCTGCCCAGCACGGCTTCGAACTGACTCTCCTGCCGCACCGTGATGCGCGGTTGACCGGTCACTTCGACCTCGGCAGGCACCTCGCTCCACATCCACTCGGCCACCGGGTAGACGAAGGCGTTGGTGTCGCTGTAGGCGTTCACGAGCTCGTAGCTGCGGAAGTCCACCGGATCGGGATACAGGACCCAGGTCCCGGCGAAGAAGTCGGGATGGTAAACCTGTAGCGCGAGCGCCTCCCACCCCCCGGTCGATCCACCGGTGAGGAAGCGCGCCCACGGTGCGCGGATCATGCGAAAATGCTGCTCCAGATAGGGAATCAGCTCCTGCATGATGGCGTCGCCGTAGGGGCCGTTGTTCACCGAGTTCACGGCGTAGGAGTCGTCGAAATACGGCGTGGGATGCTGGAACGTCACCGCGATCATCTGCGGGAAGCCGGGAGACCGCCACGAGCGATAGAACTCGAACCCCGGCTCGCGCATGGAGCGCTGCTCGCGCTCGGTCTTCTGCTCCGCCGTCTCGGTCACGCTGTCGGTCGAGAACCCGAACGCCGGGCGCAGCGAGAAGTGTCCCTGCTGATAGACCGTGGGGTAGCGGCGCGTGGAGTCGCGATCATAGTCGCGCGGCAGCAGCACGGTGGCGCCGAGGTAAATCGGCCGTCCCCAGAATGCGGACAGCAGCTTGCTCTGGAACTTGATGCGCTTCACCCACTTCGTGTCGGGGGGGACCTCGACCGGAGGGATGGCGCGGGCCAGCGTCAGCTGAACCGTGTAGCCCGTCTTGGCGTCGAGGTGCATGTGCACCACATCGCTCACGAGGTTCCCGGGGGAGATGTTGAACTGCTGTCCCTCCCATTGGTCGTCGTGCATCCACAGCGTCTTCCCGTCGGATCGGTGGAATTCGCTGTAGACGCTCACCAACGCCTGCACGTAGTAATCGCCCGCGGGGATTTCGTTGAGACTCGCCACCGGGTAGCCGAGCGTCGTGCCGTCGATCACCGCCGCGGTGCCCGGGGCCAGCGTCGCAACGTCCACGCCGTAGAAGGGGACGCAGTCGCTCTCTCCGTGATCGCCGAGCCGCGGCTCTTCGTCGGCCTTGGTCGAGATGAAGACGTAGACGCGCCCGGTCAGCGGGGCCGAGTGCAGCGCGGCCGGGATGGTGATCTCGAAGCGCGGGCCCTGGGCGGCGGCGCGGGTGGAGAGGGTGAAAGCGGCAACGGCGGCGAGAGTCAGGACGCGCACGGGCACTCCGGAGAAGGGCGAGCCGGAAGTGTGGCGCGCCGGATAGTGCACCGCAAGGGCGGCGCTCCGGTGCTCAGTCAGCCGTAGAGGTCGTCAGGATCCGCGGCGGCGAGCTCGATGAGGAAATCCGCGATGCGGCGCGCGGCGTCCTGCACGTAGCGCGCCCCCTTTTCGGGCGTCGCGCCGCTCGGGTTCCCGACGCCGGTATCGTCGGTGACCTGGGTCCAGCGCCGCGGCGCCCAGGCCCACTTCTCGCGCAGCGCCCGGAGTTTCCAGGCCCGGGCGGCACCCGGTCCCGCCTCCGTGAGCGGCCGCACGAGACCGGGCGTGAGATGCAGCATCGCGCTCGTCTCGGCCTCACCCCCGTGATCGCCGAGGTCGGAGAAGTACTCGCGCTGGTCGACGACGGTGTACCAGTTGACCGTGCAGAGGAAGAGGCGCAGTGCCGGCTGGATTTCCCGAATCGCCTGGCGGAAGTCGTTGCCCCCGTGGCCGTTCAGCACCACGAGCTTGCGGACTCCCTGGCCGTCGAGGGAGCCGGCCAGGTCGCGCAGCATCAGCGTCTGGGTGCTGGGATTGAGGTTGAGGCAAAAGGGAATGTCGAGCTGGCCCGTCTGCACGCCGAACGGCACGAGCGGCAACACCAGCACGCGCGCTCCGGCATCCCAGGCCAGCTGCGCCGCCCGGGTCGCGATCGCCTCGGTCAGCAGGTTGTCGGTGCCGTAGGGGAGGTGGGTGTTGTGCGCCTCGGTCGCGCCCCAGGGCAACACGGCGACCTCGCAGGGCGTATCCTGAATGGTCTTCCAGGTGATCTCGTTGAGGACGTAGGGCCGGGACGGAGGGGCGGTCATGGGGGGCTCGGTTGGCTGGAAGTCATTGCGAGGAGGCATTGTGGGTATCCGATCGCTGGACATGATCCTGCTGCTCGCCATCACGGGCCCGCTCGCCGGCCAGACGCCCAGCGATTCGGCTTTCGCCGCACTGCAGCGGCGGGGCAAGATGGTGATGGGTGTCGATCAATACACCAGCAGACACCGTTTTGACGACCTGCCCGACGGCGGGCGCATCGTCCTCACGCGCTCGGCGGGTGATACCGCCGGCGTGCAGACCATCCGTGCGCACCTCGCAGACATCGCGCGCGCCTTCGCGGCGGGCGACTTCGGCCATACCATGGCGGTTCACCAGCACGACCTGCCCGGCGCCGCCGTGATGCGGGAGCGTCGGGCGGCGATCGTCTACCGCGTAGACACGCTCGCCGGCGGCGGGGCGGTGCGGATCACCACCCGGGACACGGCCGCCGTGCGGGCGATCCATCAGTTCCTGGCGGCGCAGCGCGGCGAGCATCACGCCGGGGGCGCGGCGGGGGACTCGGGCGCCGCCGCGCACCGGCACTGACGGCGCGTGCCGCGTCAGCGCGCCGGTGACGGATAGGCGACCGGGCTCTCGTCGCCGGCGGCGCTCACCGCCGCGACGCCGAAGAAGACGTCGTCCACCACCAGATCGAGCGTCGCGGTCGTCGTGTTCCCCACCCAGCGCCAGTGGTCCCAGGTGGGTGCGGTGGTGGACCGCCAGTACACCTTGTAGCCGGCGAGGTCGGGGGTCGAAACCGCCTTCCATCGAAGCGTCGTGGTCGCACTGACCGCCCCGCCTACGGTCGCGCTGTCGGGCGGCGGCGGCGCCCAGGCGAGCGCGGCGAGCGTCGCGGCGTTCAGCGCGGCGACCCGGGCCGTGTAGCTGAAGTCCACCGAGTCGGGGACGTCTCCGTAGAAGATGCCGTTCTCCAGGCGGACCGTCTGGTGCTGCCGGTTGTAGTTCTCGTGCGGCTCGGTGAAGCGCACGGCGGGAAATCCTTCCGCGTTGAACGCGATATGGTCGCCGCCGCGGCCGAAGCGGTCCTGCCGGTACACCATCATGACGCGGAAGCCGTCCAGGTATTGCTCGGCGATGCGATCCACGTAACGCGCGATCTGGCGCGACGGCCCATCCACCTCGCCGCCGAACACGCGCAGACGCGGCAGCGCCTCGGCCGTCGTCCCGGTGGGCGGGCTCTCCGAGAATACCCGCACGACGGTGTTGTCGCTGCGCCCGTCGATCCCGCGGGCGCCTCCCACGATGTCGTTGTTCAGGTCGGCCTCGACCTGCCAGCCGCGCGTCTTCGCCTCCTGCGCCATGACGCGGCCGCCCAGCAATCCCTGTTCCTCACCCGCGAGCGCGCCGAAGGCGATCGAGGCGGCGAAGCGGTAGTGCGACAGCACCCGCGCGGCCTCGAGCACCGTGGCCGTCCCGCTGGCGTCGTCGTCGGCGCCCGGTGCGGCCACGGTGTCGTCCAGCACATTGGTGGCGCGCGAGTCGTAGTGTCCGGTGATGGCGAGATAGCGCCCGGTGTCGCTCTGGCCCCGCAGCACGGCGACGACGTCTACCACCCAGACCGGCTTGGGAATCCGCCGGCCGGAATCCACGAGCTGACGCATGTAGAACACGTCGAGGCAGCCGCCGCAGGCGGCCGAGATGCTGTCGAACTGGCCTTTGATCCAGCGCCGCGCGGCGCCGATCCCCCGGGTGCGCGACGCCGTATCGGACAGCGTGTTGCGCGTGTGGAAACCGGCCAGCGTCCGGATGTCGCGCTCGATGCGCCGCGCCGACACCGAGTCGACGATGCGATAGATGCGCACGTCGCGCTCCGGCGGAACGGCACCGGGAGCGGACTGCTGGGCCAGACCGGCGGCCGGAAGCCCCAGCACACAGGCGACGAGGAGACGGGTGAGCGCCACGGTGGATCCTCCGGTTGGAATGCCGCTACTTGATCGAATCGCGCGGCGCCGCGACGACGGGTGCATTGCCGCCGAACGTCACGGGGTGCCGCTCGTCCCACGGCGTGGCCTCCTGATAGGCCCGCGCCACCTCGAGCGCCTCGGCCTCCCCGTACATCCGGCCGCAGAAGGTGATGCTCGCCGGAGCGCCGTTCTCGAGAAAGCCGTCCGGCACCGCCACGCACGGATGCCCGGTCAGGTTGGTCACCAGCAGATTCGCGCCCGCGAACGCCGGGGAGACGTAGACGTCGATGTTCTTCAGCAACGCCTGCATGTCCTCCTGCAGCAGACGGCGGACGCGGTTCGCCTGGAGGTACTCGACGGCGGGAATGAACCGCGCCGAACGGAACTGGTTGGGCCACGCGCCCGGGCCCTGCTCGGTGAGCAGGCTGTC
>DATGDE010000152.1:0-4472 GCA_035311125.1 Gemmatimonadales bacterium | reverse complement strand
GGGAACGGATTGGGACGTTGAAACACCATCCCGACGCGCCGGCGCAGCTCCACGACGTCGGTTCCGGGCGAGAACACGGAAACGCCATCCAGCAGGATGTCGCCGGTGTGGCGCGTGGCTGGAATCAGGTCGTTCATGCGGTTGAGGGACCGCAGGAACGTGCTCTTGCCGCATCCCGAGGGCCCGATCAGCGCCGTGACCGCGCGCCGCGGGATGGCGAGGGCCAAGTCCGTCAGCGCCTGCCGCTCGCCATACCAGAAGCTGAAGTCCCGCACGTCGACGACCGGGAACGGGCTCACCGCTTCGGGTGGAATCGTCAGGAGGTGTCCCGCAGGGGGGAACGAGGTGGCGACACTCATCCGAACCGTCCGGTCAGATAGGCCTCGGTCTTCTCCTGGGCCGGGTTGGTGAAGATCTGGCTCGTGCGCCCGATCTCGATGAGTTCCCCCATATAGAAGAAAGCGGTGTAATCCGATACTCGGGCTGCCTGCTGCATGTTGTGGGTCACGATGACGATGGTGTAGCGGCGTTTGAGCTCGTGGCACAGCTCCTCGATGCGCTGCGTGCCGGCGGGGTCGAGCGAGGCGGTGGGCTCGTCCAGCAGCAGGACTTCGGGGCGCGGCGCGACGGCGCGGGCGATACACAGGCGCTGCTGCTGCCCGCCGGACAGGGCGATGGCGCTGGAGTGCAGCCGATCCTTCACCTCGTCCCACAGCGCGGCCTGACGCAGCGCCTGCTCGACGACTTCCTCCTGCTGCGGGCGCGTCATTCGATCGCGCACGCGCAAGCCAGCCGCCACGTTCTGGTAGATCGACATGGTGGGGAATGGCGTGGGGCGCTGGAAGACCATGCCCACGCGGCGACGCACCGCCACGGGATCGAGACCGCCGCCGTAAATGTCCTCCCCGTCCAGCAGCACCGAGCCGGTGACCCAGCCGCCGTCGGACAGCTCGTGCATCCGGTTGAGGCAGCGCAGGAACGTGCTCTTGCCGCAGCCGGACGGGCCGATGATGGCCGTCACCGTATTGGTGGGGAAGAAGAGCGAGACCTCCCGGACCGCCGCCTTCCTGCCGAACAGGGCAGTGAGCCGGCGCGTCTCGATCCGGACCAGGGAGTCATCCGGCTCCGAGAGCTTGTCGGGAGTCACCTCGACCCTTCTGAGATGGGTCGAGACATCCGCGGCGAAGCGGGGCGATTCGAGCAGCGGTGCGGGCAGCTGGCTCATCGCGTCATCCTGCGGCATAGCGCGAGCGGGTGACCCACCGGGCCGCGAGCGAGAGCACCAGGACCATGCCCATGAGGACCAGGGCCGCGGCCCACGCCAGACGGTGCCATTCCTCGAACGGGCCCGTTGCGTAGACGTAGATCTGCAGGGAGAGCGTCTGCATCGGATCGCCGATCCCCGTCGCGAAGTTCAGATTGCCCAGCGCCGTGAACAGCAAGGGCGCGGTTTCGCCGGCGATGCGCGCCACGGCCACGAGCGCGCCGGTCACGATTCCCCCCAGCGCGGTTCGGGTCACGACGGCGAGCGAGGTGCGCCACCGCGGATAGCCCAGCGCCAGCGCCGCTTCCCGCAGCGAATTGGGGACGAGACGCACCATCTCTTCCGTGGTGCGCGCGAGCATCGGGATCATGAGAATGGCCAGGGCCGCGCCGCCGGCGAGGGCGGAGAAGTGGTGGACCGGGCGCACCATCCAGGTCCAGGCGGAAATGCCGATCACGATCGACGGCGTGCCGTTCATGACGTCCGCCACGAAGCGCACCAGCCAGCCCAGGCGCCCGCCGCCGTATTCGGCCAGGAACAGACCGGTCCCGACCCCGATGGGGATTCCGGCGAGACAGGCGAGCGCGACGACGATACCGGTGCCGACGATCGCGTTCGCGACGCCGCCGCCGGTCTCGCCCGCCGGGACCGGGCTCTTCACGAAGAAGTTCCAGTCGATGGAGCTGGCGCCCTTGTGGACGAGATCGGCGAAGATGAGGAGCAAGGGCAGGATCGCGAGCAGCGCCAGCGCCGCGACGACGCCGGTCATCGCGATGCTCCGGGCACGGCGTCGCAGGGCGCGCGCGCTCACAGCGCCTTGCTCCCCACAGCCGCGCCCCGGGCCACGCGCCAGACCAGGAGCCGGGCCAGGGCGTTGATCGTGACGGTGATGACGAACAGCACGAGCCCGACGGCGAACAGGGCGCTCAGGTACGTCTGCGTCGTGGCCTCGCTGAACTCATTGGCGATGGCGGCGGCCATCGTGTAGGCGGGCGACAGGAGCGACGCGCCGAGGTCGTGCCGATTGCCGATGACCATCGTGACGGCCATGGTCTCGCCCAGCGCCCGGCCGAACCCGAGCATGACCGCCCCGATGATGCCGGCGCGCCCGTAGGGCAGGACCGCGCTCCAGACCGCCTCCCAGCGCGTGGCCCCGAGGCCGAGCGCCGCCTCCCGCTGGGAGGCCGGGACGGCCGACAGCACCTCTCGCGACACGGCCGCGATATAGGGCACGATCATGATGGCGAGAATGACGCCGCCCGCCAGCATCGAGTTGCCGTAGAACACGCCCTTGAAGAACGGCGTCCATCCCAGCGCCGCCCGGAGCGGGGGCACGGCGACGTTGCGCAGCAGGGGAATGAGCACGAACACGCCCCACAGCCCGTACACGACGCTGGGGACGGCCGCGAGCAGCTCGACGAGAAAACCGACGGGCCGGCGCAGCCAGGGCGGAGCGAACTCGGTGAGGAAGATGGCCACGCCCAGGGCCAGGGGCACCGCGATCAGCAGCGCCAGCAAGGACGACACGATGGTGCCGAAGATCATCGGCGCCGCTCCGTACACCTCGGCGACCGGATCCCAGGTCGTGGTGAACAGGAACCGGAGGCCGAACTTCTTGAGCGCCGGAGCGCCGCTCACGGCCAGCTGTCCGGCGACGGCGAGCAGCAGGAGCGGCAGCAGCAGCGCCAGAACGGTCAGCGTGACCCGGTAGGCGGGGTCGCCGAGATTGCGTGGATGGCGTGCCACCAGGATGGGCGCGCCGGCAGCGCCCGCGCGGGCGGTATCTCGAGGCTGCGGAGGGGTTTCGGTGGTTCCGTGCGTCACTCAACGAAGGTAGGCCGCGGCGTTCTGCGACCGGTCACAGGCATGTAACAATTCTGTCACGTGGGGCGTTGCCGCCCGCGTCACGGGCCCGCGGTCACTGGACGGCGGCGCTCGTACCAACCGCGAGTGCGTGTGACGATGCGGACCACCGAAAGCATCACGGGCACCTCGACCAGCACGCCCACGACCGTTGCGAGCGCCGCCCCCGACTCCAGCCCGAACAGACTGATGGCCGTCGCCACGGCGAGCTCGAAGAAGTTGCTGGCCCCGATCAGTGCCGACGGCATGGCCACGCGGTGGGATTCGCCGAGCCAGCGGTTCAACAGATACGCGAGCCCGCTGTTCAGGTAGACCTGCAGCAGAATGGGCACGGCGAGCAACGCGATCACGAGCGGTTGCTGCAGTATTTGCGGACCCTGGAAGCCGAACAGGAGCACGAGCGTCGCCAGCAGCGCGACGAGGGAGAGCGGGTGCAGCCGCGCCAGCACGTGTGTCAGGGCGGCATCCCCGCCGCCGGCGCGGAGGGCCCGGCGCCAGAGCTGCGCCGCGATCACGGGGATGACGATGTACAGGGCCACCGAGAGGAGCAGCGTCTCCCACGGCACCGTGATCGCCGACAGGCCCAGCAGCAGGCTCACGATCGGGGCGAAGGCGACGATCATGATCGTGTCGTTGAGCGCCACCTGGGTCAGCGTGAAGTTGGGGTCGCCGTCGCTCAGATTGCTCCACACGAACACCATGGCGGTGCAGGGCGCCGCGGCGAGCAGGATGAGCCCGGCCACATAGGAGTCCAGCTGGGTGGCGGGCAGCAGATGCGCGAACAGGCCGCGCACGAATATCCAGGCGAGCAACGCCATCGAGAACGGCTTCACGGCCCAATTGACGAACAGGGTCACCCCCATCCCCCGGACGTGGGCGCGCACGTCCCGCAGCGCCGCGAAGTCCACCTTGAGCAACATGGGGACGATCATGAGCCAGATGAGTGCGGCGACGACCAGGTTGACGTGGGCGACTTCGGCAGCGCCCAGCACCGCGAAGACACCAGGCGCGAGGCGCCCGAGTGCGATGCCCGCGGCGATGGCGAGAAACACCCACACCGTCAGATAGCGCTCGAACGGTCCCAAGGGGGCTCCGCCGGCCCGATTGGCGGTGATCTCACATTGGGCACCCATTGGTCTCTCCCATGGTCGGTCTTGCCGTGTACATACGCCTACACATATTTAATGTCGCTATGCGCATGACCGCTACCCGCACGGCCGTGCTGCCCGGGCCCTCCGTCTCCGTCCTGGAGGGTCTCTTCAAGGGCTTCGCCGACCCGACCCGCCTCCGCCTCCTGAACCTCCTCGCGGCGGGCGAGCTGTGCGTGTGCGACCTCGTGGCGCTG
>DATGDE010000151.1:0-7401 GCA_035311125.1 Gemmatimonadales bacterium | reverse complement strand
GTCTCGGCCGGCATATTGAAGAACGCCGTGGCCAGAGTCGTGAGCCCCGCCGGCTCTTCGGCGTAAATGACCGCCGCCCGTCGAAACGCCGCGACGGCGGAGTCGTATTGCTGCGCGTTCAGCGCCGCCACGCCGGCGTTGAAGGCCGGTACCCAGAGCGAGTTGCGCCGGAACAACCAGATGTCGTCCTTGCAGGCCGGGAACAGCGCCTCGGCTCTGTCGAACGCCGAATCCGCACCGTAGACGTCGTTCTGGGTCACGTAGTAGCGCCCGAGGTAGTACCAGGCGGCGGGGTTCTTGTCCTGTCCCCCGGAGGTGAGCGCCTGCGTGAGCGACCGGTTCGCGTCGCTCAGGTCCTTCTTCTTCTGGTCGTCGAACCTGGTTTGCGCGGCGTTCTTGAGGTACAGCACCGCGCTGTTGACGAGATAGTTCCCCGGTTTGATGTCGCACTTCGCCGGTACCCATCCCTGGGCCGCCAGCGCGGACGCCGACACGAAGCTGGAGAGCATCAGGCCGATGAGCTTTCGCATGACGGAATCACTCCTTGGGGTTCGCAATCAAGGCCTCCGCGCCGCGCTGCGCGGCGCGCGCCACTTCCAGTGGAGCCTGGCCCAGCGCCTCGGCCGCCGCGAGCACGTCGTCGTACTCCGGCTTCACCCGGGGCAGGCCACCCGCTTGCCCGTCGAGCACCTTCACCCGCACCTGCACGTCTCCGCTCAATTGGACCGTCACCTGCCGGCGCGGCAGGGTCACTCGCTCCGCCCGTGTACGGCGCACGCCCGCGGTCGTGCTGTGGCGGAACAGAGCGGTAGTGACGGCCGCGACGCACGAGTCCGCCACGACGATCTCACAGCGGAAGCCGGTCCGCCCCTTCTTCATCTGCACCGGCCAGGTCTCGACGTCGAGCGCCCCCGCCGCGAACAGCGCCTGGCGCAGCGGCTCGACGTATTCAGGACTCAGGTCGTCCACGTCCGTGGCCAGCACCGACACCTCTCCCGCCTCGGTGGCCGCCTCGGCCAGGAAGATGCGCAACGCGTTGGGATAGCCCTGCGGATCCCGCGAGCCGGCTCCCCACCCGGCGGCGATCAAGCGCCAGCGCTCGGGCGGCGGCCCGGCCGAGAGCACCCGCAACAGGACCGCCCCGGTCGGCGTCGTCGCTTCACCTTCGACCGGGCCGCCGGTCGCAAGGTCCATTCCTTCGAGCAGCAGCGCGGTTGCCGGTGCCGGCACGGGAAGGCGGCCGTGGGCGGCCTCCACCCACCCGGTCCCCGCGGCCACGGGACGATGGTAGATCGCCTCCACTCCCAGGCGCTCGAACCCCTCGATCGCTCCGACGATGTCGAGCACCGCATCGACCGCGCCGACCTCGTGCAGGTGCACGCGTTCGGGGGCGACGCCGTGCACGCGCCCCTCCGCTTCCCCGATCGCGCGAAACGCCCGCACGGCGCGCTGCTTCACCCAATCCGACACCGGTGCCCGCTCGACCAGCCGGACCAGCTCGCCGACGTGGCGACCGTGCGGCTGGTCGGGAATCGAGAACTCCACCTGCCTGCACCCAACGGCGGCGCGCCGCACGTCACGAATCGTGACGCGGACGCCATCCAAGCCCAACCGTTGCGGCAACTCCTCGAGCCAGCTCCCCGGTACGCCCAGAGAGAGCAGCGCCCCGAGCGTCATGTCGCCGCTGATCCCGGCACTGGGGTCGATCACCGCGATAGGCATGTCCGAAGTCACGAAATATAAATGGCTTAGGTGCGGTACAGCCACCCGGCGCCGGTATTGAAAAGCACCACGGTTTCCTGGGGCTTGAGCGCTCCGCGCGCCAGCAGCGCCCGTGCGCCCGCGAGCGTCGCGCCTCCCTCGGGGGCCGCGTCGACGCCTTCCACTAATTGGAGGTCGCGCGCCGCCGCTTCGAGCTCCGCGTCGGTGACGGCAACGGCCCCGCCGTCGCTCTGGCGCAGCGCCGCGAGCATCAGCCGGTCACCGAGCGGGCCTGGAACACGCAGGCCCGCGGCACTGGTGCGCGGGTTCGGCCACGGCGTGCAACGATCGGCGCCGTTCGCGAATGCCGTGACCACCGGCGCGCAGCCCGCCGCCTGCACCGAATAGAGTCGTGGCAGCGTGCCCGTGATCCATCCTGCCGCGTGCAACTCCGTGAATGCTTTCCACATGCCGATCAATCCTGTCCCGCCCCCCGTCGGGTACACGATCGCCGAGGGAACGGTCCAGTCCAGCTGCTCGGCCAACTCCAGCGCAAGGGTCTTCTTGCCTTCGATGCGGTACGGCTCGCGCAGCGTGGAGACGTCGATCGCGCCGCTTTCCGCGGCGTAGGCCCGGGCCGCCTTGCCGCAATCGCCGATATGGCCGTCGAGCAGCATGAGCTCCGCGCCGAAGCTGCGGATCTGGGACAGGATCGTGGAGGGTGTCGTCGCAGGGGCGTAGACTCGCGCGCTCGCACCGCCCCGGGCCGCGTACGCCGCGAGCGCCACTCCCGCGTTGCCGGCGGTCGGCACGACGAACCGCTCCGCCCCGGCCTTCATCGCGCGCGTCACCGCGGCCGCCAGCCCGCGCGCCTTGAAGGACCCCGTCGGGTTCACCGATTCGTCCTTGATCAGCAACCGCCCGAATCCGTAACGGGCTCCGAGCCGCGGCGCCTCGAGCAGCGGCGTCCCCCCTTCCCCGAGCGTCACGGGATGCTCGCCATCGGTCAGCGGCAGCCATTCCCGATAGCGCCACATCGTCCAGGAACGATTCGCCAGCTCGGATTTGGCGTCGGGCGAGGGACTGGTCCGATAGCGCACCAGGAACGGCGCCCCGCACCGTTCGCACACCCCGGGAAGCCCGTCGGCGCCGATCACGGCCCCGCAGCCTGAGCACTCCAGCGACCAGGGAAGTCCGCTCACCGTTGCTCCAATCGGTCGAGAATACGGTCGGCCAGGCGCTGGGAGAATCCCGGCAGTGAGGCGATCTCGGCCCGGGTGGCGGTCCGGACGCCAGCCACGGAGCCGAACCGCTCGAGCAGCACCCGGCGCCGGCTCGGACCTACGCCTGGGATCGCGAGCAGTTCGGAGGTAATGGTCCGCTTGGCGCGCCGGGTCCGGCTGTAGCTGACCGCGAAGCGATGGGCTTCGTCCCGGGCGCGCTGCAACAACCTGAGCGCCGGGCTGCGGCGCGATAGTCGCAGGGGCTCGGCGCGACCCGGGAGGTAGATCTCCTCCTCCCGTTTGGCCAGGCTCGCGAGCGGCAACGCCGCCACCCCCGCTGCGGCTGCCGCGGCGGCCGCCGCCGACAACTGTCCACGGCCGCCGTCCACCACCACCAGATCCGGCAGGGTCTTCTGCTCCTCCAGCCGGCGTCGCAGGAACCGGGTCACCACTTCATGAACGGCCGCGAAGTCATCCTGCTGCGCTCCGCGGATGCGATAGCGACGGTACTCGCCCTTCTTGGGGCGTCCCGCCTCGAACCAGACGAGCGATCCGACCGTATCCCGCCCCTGATTCGTGGAGATATCGATGCAGACGAACGCCCGCGGCACGCTGGCCAGCCCAAGGTCCCGCCCCAACGCGTACACCGGATCGGCCGCCCGCTCCTCGACATCGAACGACTCCAGCAGCAAGCTCTCCAGCAGGTGCCGCGCATTCTGGTCGGCCAGCTCGACCAGTTTCGCGTTCGTGCCGCGTTGCGGCACCAACCATTCGACGCCGGGCGCCAGGGCCCGCAGTCCATCCAGATCCTCGGGCACGAACGGCAGCAATACCCGCCGCGCCCGCGCCTCGAGCGGCAGGTAGAATCTGACGAGGAACGCCGCCAGCACGCCCGCCTCCGGCTCGGTGCCCGCGCGCTCCAGGAACCGGTGCTCGCGGGCGATGAGACGGCCTGCGCGAATCCGGAGGAACACCCCGCAGGCGTCATCCCCGTCGCGGGCGAGACCGATCGCATCGGCGTCCTCGCCCCCGACGTGCTCCACCGTCTGCGGTCGTTCCACCTGCTCCAGCCACTGAAGCGCGTCTCGCAGCTGCGCCGCGCGCTCGTAGTCCTGCTCGGCCGCCGCCGACCGCATGCGCTCCCGCAGCTTGGTCCGAACCTCCAGCGTCTTCCCTTCGAGGAACAGCAGCACATCGTCGATCATGCGCCGGTATTCGGCTTCGCTCTGATAGCCCACGCAGGGCGCCCGGCAGCGCTCGATGTGATAGTCGAGACAGGGCCGATTGGGCGCGTCGTGCGGCAGATCGTACTGACAGCTCCGCACCGTGAACAGCCGGCGAATGATCCCCAGCGTCTGGCGCAACGTGCGGACGTCGGTATACGGGCCGAAGTATCGCGCCCCCTCGAGCTGCACCCGTCGCACCACCAGCACGCGGGGAAACGGCTCGCCGATGGTCACCGCGATGCGCGGGTAGCTCTTGTCGTCCCGCAGCCGGATATTGAAACGCGGCTGGTGCTCCTTGATCAGGTTGTTCTCGAGCAGCAGCGCCTGCGCCTCGTCGGGAACGATGATGGTCTCGAGGTCGGCGATCTGCGCCGCGAGGGCGGCCCGCTCCGGGGTATCCTGGTGGTCGGGCGCGAAATAGGCGGGGACCCGGCTGCGCAGGCTCTTCGCCTTGCCTACGTACAGCACCTCGCCGGCGGCGTTCCTCCACAGATACACGCCGGGGCGATCCGGCAGCGCAGCGAGTTTGCGGGCGATCAGCGCAGGGATGTCCATACGCGGGCGGCATCGGGATGTTGCAGCGCCAGGGTGCAGCCGAAGTACACGATCCCGAAGATAGTCACCACCAGCAGCGCCAGCGGGATCGGGGACAGGCCCATCGCCAGGTGAGCGCCGCCGATCCCCGCCCCGGTCGCGGCGAGTGCGGCCAGCAGGGTCGCGGCGAAGGCCCGCCAGTCCCGCCTGCTCATCACCGTCCCGATGCGCCGATCGAGATCGCGCAGGTGGAGCACGACGTTCACCCAGGCCCCCAGCGAGGAGCCGAGCGCGATGCCGGCGGGCCCGAAGCGGCGCATGAGCAGATACGCGAGCACGCTCGACAGCATCACCGAGAAGGCCGCGATCTTCACCGGAGTCCGCGTATCGCGCAGCGCGTAGAATCCCGACGCGAACAGCTTCACCGTCGCCTGCCCCATCAGCCCGATCCCGTACGCCGCCAGCACGCCGCCGACGAGCGCCGTGTCATCCGCGTCGAACCGTCCGGTCTGGAACAGGGCGGCGACGAGCACCGGTCCGAGCGCGGCGAACAGGAACGACGCCGGCACCACGAAGTAGGTGATGCGCCGGAACCCCGCCGCGATGCGGGCACGCAGCTGATCGTTGGGACCGGCGCCGATCGCGTCACGGGACAGGTCGGGTAGCGACACGGCCGCCACCGACACCCCGAACACGCTGACCGGCAGGATCTGGATCAGCTGCGCGTAGCCGAGGCTCGACACGCCCGCGCTTCCCGCGAACGATCCGAGCAGAGTGTCGATGAGGCCCGAGATCTGCGCCACGCCCGCCCCCAGGACCACGGGCGCCCAGGCCACCAGCACGTCCCGCACGCCGCCCACCCGTGCGCTGAAGCGCAGCGCGATGCCCTGCAGCAGCCTCCAGCAGGCCGGCAGCTGCACGGCGACCTGGAGGAGGCTCCCGGCGACCGTCCCCCATGCCAGGGCAAGCGCCAGCTGGTGCAGGCGGGCGTCTCCGGGCAGCCCCGGGGTGACCAGCCACGTCGCCGCACCTACCAGGGCGACGATGCCTGCCACGTTCCAGAGCACCGGGGCGGCGTACGGCAGGAAGAACCGGCGGTGCGTGTTCAGGATTCCCAGACACCAGGCGGAGATCACCATCACGCCGGTCATGGGAAAGAGAATGCGGACCAGGGTGATCGTCAGCTGTCGCCGCGGGGCGTCGAAGCCGGCCGCCACCGCCGTCGTGATCGCCGGTGCGAAGATGATCCCCAGCACCGCGAGGAGCCCGGTGGCCAGGAGCAGCAGCCCCAGCACGGCGCCGGCGAGGGCGCGGGCCCCCGTACGATCTCGCTCGTGGAGCGCGGCGTACACCGGGATGAAGGACGCCGAGAGCGTACCCTCGCCCAGCAGGTTGCGGATCGTATTGGGAATCTTGAGGGCCGCGCGGAAGGCGTCGGCCACCACGGTATGATTGCCGAAGTAGTAGGCGAACACCCGCTCGCGCACGTACCCCAGCACGCGCGTGAGCAGGATGCCGGCGGCCACCTGAGCGGCGTGCCGGCCGCCGGAGTCGGCGCGGCCTGCGGGAGGCACGGACTAGCTGCCGGAGGGTCCCGAGGTCTTCGGCTTCTCGAGCAGCCGCTGCACGAACTGCAGCTCGTCCTTCATGCCGCTGAGCGAGCGATGCAGCTCCTCCACTTCCCCCTCCAGCAGGTCGACCTTGCGGTGCAGCTCTCCCAGCTCGCCGCTCGGGGCTCCGCCGCCCTCGAGCCGGCGGGCGATGGAGCGCCCCAGCGGTGAGTCGACCAGGATCGCCACGATCGGGATCATCAGGGCGACGAACACCAGCAGGACGATGGCGACGCCGATCATGCGGACAACCTACGAACCTGCCGTCCCGCGCGCCACTTCGTCCATCAGCGCGTCGAGCAACGCCGGGCCGTAGCGGATTGCCATCGACGGATACGTGAGCACGCGCTCCTGCGGTTCTCCCTCCGGATAGAGCGCCGCGCGCGTGCGCGACAGCTGGCTCACCAGCGAATCGCTGGTGCGCTTCAAGGCGGACACCAGTTTCTTCTCGATCTCCTTCATCCCCGCCAGCGCGGCATTGCGCGCCGATTCGACCGTGCGCTCGAGCGTGGGGTCGACCTGCGTCACGCCGCCCGAGAGACGGCCGTAGGACGTCCGGAGATCGCGCTGCAGCCCTTCCAGGGCCTCGGTCACGTCCTCCGGCAGCTGATCGCGCACCAGCCGGCGTTCCACCTCTCCCGGCGGCCCGGCGAAGTCCTCCAGCTTCAGCCCGTGCTTCTCGAGAACGCGGTCCACCCTGCCCTCCACCAGCATGCCGGACCACCGCGGCACCGGCGTCTGCGGCGTGACGTCGAGCGCCCGGTAGAGCGGCGCGGCGTCCGGCAGGTAGCCGAGCTCGCCCGGGCCCGCCACATAGGCCACAGTCGGCCAGAGCGCCGCTTCCACCACCGGGCGGAGCAACACGTTCGGCGACAGCCGCTCCGGAGCGGAATCGGCGATCTGCCGCAGGTCCGCCGCGCTGAACCGCTCCGCGCTGCGACGGGTCACGAATCCCGTGCCGTCGCGTCGCAGCCGGTCCCGGCCCAGCGACGCCTCGACGAGCACGGGGGTGAGGCCGTCTTCGAGCGTGAGCTCGAGTCCCCGCAGCAGCAACGGCGCCATCTCCCGCTTCACCGGCTCGACATACGGCTTGGTCACCGCCAGGCC
>DATGDE010000150.1:0-7823 GCA_035311125.1 Gemmatimonadales bacterium | reverse complement strand
ATTCACGAACACCTGGGTGATCTGATTCGGATTCATCTCGATGTCGGGAATGCCGGGCTCGATCGTGAGCGTCGTCTCGACCTTGAGCGACATCATCTGGTTCTTCAGGAGTGCCAGCACCGACTCCAGGAGCGGCTGCACCGGCTGTGGCAGGCGCTCCCCTTCCTGGCGGCGCGCGAACGACAGCAGGTTCTTCACGATCGTCGCCGCGCGCTCGGCTTCCTGGCGGATCACGCGCAGCGGCTCGGCCAGCGCCGGCGGGACGTCCCCCGACTCGGCCAGGAAGTCGGCGAACCCCACCACCGAGGCGAGCGGATTGTTCAGATCGTGGGCGATGCCGGAGATCAGTTGACCGATCGCCGACATCTTCGCAGACTGTATCAACTGGTCCTGGAGCCGGCGCTTCTCGGTATGGTCCTCGAACGACAGCACGGCCGCTTCGTCGTCGGCGCCCTCCATCCGGATCGCGCTCACCGTATAGACCCGCTCCGGGGTGCGGATCTCGTGCGCCCCCGGCTCGGCCAGCGCGCGCGACACCACGGCGCCCCACGCCGGCGGGACGAGGCTCAGCCAGGGGCGGCCGGGCAGCGCCGTCACGGGGAGCCGCACGAGATCGGCGAATACGCGGTTGGCGCGGCGCACGACGCCGCGTTCGTCCACGATGCAGATGGCCTGGTTGATGGCGTCGACCGTCAGCTCCCATTGCCGCTTGCCGGAGGACAGGAGCTGGAGCAGGCGGGCGTTCTCCAGCGCGATGGCCGCCTGTGCCACGACGGCCGTCAGCAGCGCGAGCTCCGGAGGGCCGAACGCGCCGGCCCGCCGCGCGGCCACCGTCACCACGCCGATGCTCCGGCCGACGGCCTGGATCGGCGCGCCCATGCAGGAGCCGATGTCCTGGGTCACCGTCACCCCGTGTCGGGCGGCCTCCTCCAGTACGTGACGGGTGAACACCATGGGGCCGCGCCGCAGCGGGAGCTGCAGCAGCGGGTCCTCGATGTGCGGCCGGTCACTGCCGCGGTGGTACGCGATCTGCAACCTGTTGCTGTCGACGTCCAGGGAGACGATCGTCAGACGGTCGGGCGTGAGCAGCTCGGTGATCGCCGCGGCCAGCCGCTCGATCACCGTGCCGGGTCGGTAGGCGCCGGCCAGCTCACGCGACAGCGCGGTGAGGCGGGCGAGCAGGTCGGCGAGAGACAGCGGCGTCGGAGGTGTAGAAGTCGATGAGGCTTGGTGCATGATCCTCGCGAACGTTCGGGCCCGGCTGCGCGGGTCGGATTGCCGACTGGTCCTGGTCGCCCTGGAGCGCCGGGAGCCGGGGGCACGCGCCCGCGCGGAGCAACGTCTGGCCCGGGAAGGTCCCGATGGCCTGCTGGACGAGCCGGGGTTGCTCGAGGCGCTCCTGGCGCTGCGCTCGCTCGCGGTGCCGTCGGCGGCGCTGTTCGCCTACGTGGCGGTGCGCCACGCACTGCTGAACGCCGGCCTCGACGACCGCCCCCTGGCCGACTACCTGGCCGCTTTGCTGCTCGAGTTCGGCCGGGGGGACCGCGCCGCCCGGCCCGAGCCGGCCGTTGACCAAACCTACCACTATCTGACCGAAATAGTGAACGATCTGGCCCACGATCAGGGGCCGCCCGAGCGCCGCTTTCTGCTGCAGGCGCATCTGGGCAACTACTCCCTGTGGCTGGCCGGCCTGTTCCCCGATTTCATCGCGGTGCGCCGGCAGCGCCGTGGTGGGCCGGATCTGCCCTACTACGACGCCCTGGGCCGCCGGGGCTTCGGGGCGGCGGCGGAGCATACGCTCGCGGAACGGTACGGGGTGGCCGCGATCTACCGGCTGGCGGCAGAGCGGTTCCCGGCGGTGCGGCAGGCGCTCAATCGGCTGAGCGATCGTGTGATGTTCCCGAACGTCGTCACCGACGACCGGGTGCTGCGCGGCCTCTAGGCCCGGAGATCAGGCCCGCGCCGTCACGGCGCGGGCGAATCCCTCGAATAACCCCGCTTCGACATCGTCCTCGGGGTGCCATTGCACCGCGAGCAACCATGCTGCGCCGCCGTCGCGCGACTCCACGCCTTCGATCACGCCGTCCTCGGCCCACGCCGTCGCCCGCAGGCCCGGGGCCAGCGCCTGGACCGCCTGATGGTGCCGGCTGTTGACGCTCGCCGGATCGCCCACGGTCTGGTGCAGCAGCGATTCCCGATCGACCCGCAGCGCATGGCGTCCCTTCGGGTCGGCGTGATTGACCGGCGAGGGATGCTCGCTCGGCAGATCCTGGTAGAGCGTGCCGCCTTCCGCGACGTTGACGAGCTGGATGCCCCGACAGATGGCGAGCACCGGGAGGTTGCGCTCGCGGGCGGCTCGATACAGCGCCAACTCGATGGCATCGCGCGCGGCGTCCGTGGCCTCGAGTCTGGCGTGCGACCGCGCGCCATACCGCGATGGATGCACGTCCTCGCCCCCCGTCAGCACGAGACCGGCAACCGCATCGAGCACTGCCCCGGCGCGAGCCGGCTCGAGCAGCGGCGGAACGAGCAGTGGGGTCAGGCCGGCCGCCAACAGGGCGCGCACGTAGCTCGTGTTCAAGGCGATGCGCTCGCGGCCGGGGTCGGTCCGCAGAGTCGCGCCCACCGCCACCAACCCGCGTCCCGTCACTGCGTCGCGTCGCCGAACAGCGGGCAGCGCGGATTGCTGAGGTCGCGCCAGTTCACCCGCAGCCCATAGAGTGGCACCGCGCGCCGGGCATCGGTGAGGGTGCCGACGCGCGGGTAGTCCGCCGGAGGACGCGGGCGCTCGTAGATCAGCACGCCATGTACGATGGCGGTCGAATCATCCACCACCAGCACGCCGAACACCGTCGAATCCCGGCCGGTCGTATCCACCGAGATGGTGGGGATCAGATTGCCGTCGATCTCCAGCAGGAGGCCGCCGCGGTTGCCCGCCGTGACGCTCGCCCGGCCGGTGTCGGGCTGGCCGGTGACCCGCACCGGCAGCGAGCCGGGCAACCCGCGCGGCGCATCGGTCAGGAGCGCGCGAGCATCGCCCAACTGCTGGATGATGAGGTTCGGTCCCACCAGCAGCGCCATGCCGCAGACCGGCGAGCGGCTGCGATCCACGGTACACGCGGTGAGGGAGGCGACGGTCGCGAGAACGACGGCGGCACAGGCGACGGCTCTGGTGGAAGCGGACACGGCCCCGCGGGGGGTGAGCTGTGAGTTCATGGCGCAAACCTAATAGGAGAACGTCAACGTCACCGTGGCCGTGCGGACGGGCTCGAGGATCCGCGGTCCCAGGTTGTAGATGTAGTTCAGGACGTTGGCCACCTTGGCGTGAACGGCCCACGGGCCCTCGGTCCACCCCGCGCGCAGGTCGAGCACCCGGCCCGGCACCTGGCGGTCGCCGAACAGCGGATCGCGCTCGAAGGCGCTGGAGACCCGCAGATCGGCCCCGCCCTCGAACGAGCGCCAGGCGTAATCCGCGCTCACCGTCAGGAGGTGGCGGGGGCGGTACAGCAGCACGCTGTCGCTGCCCAGGTCGCGGGCGTCCAGCAGCTGGTAGGCGAGTGTGGTGGTGAGGCGTCGCGTGAGCGGCGTCGCCGCCACCGAGAGATCGAGTCCCAGCAGCTGCGCCCGCTGGACGTTCTGGAACTGGATGAACCCCGAGTCCTTGATGAAGACCGGCTCGATGAGGTCGCGCGCCCGGGTGAAGAACACTGCGGCGTCTCCTCGCAGCCACGGCGAGGCGATCCACATCCGTCCCGCCTCGGCCGACCAGCCGTCCTCGGAGCGCAGGGCGGGATTCGGGATCACGCGGAATCCGAGCGCGTAGGTCGTCACGAAGCGCTCCGCCAGGCTCGGCGTACGATAGGCGCGGCCCACGGATGCCCGCCAGCTCCCCGACGCGGTGGGCCAGACGGCGCCGGCGCGGGGGCTCAGGAACGCGGTGACGCCACCCCCGTCCACCGTCAGGAAGTCACTGCGCGCTCCGACGGTGAAGCGCAGCCGGCCCACCACCTGCTCGGCCTCGGCGTACGCCGCATACGCGCCTTCGGTGTGCGTGTGCGTCGTCCCCAGGATCGAGGCGCCCGAGAAGATGTTGCTCTCGTCGTCCGAGCGCGTGAGCTCCAGGCCGACGGTGACGGTATGGAGCGAATCCGGGCGGCTCACCAGGCGGCCCTCCGCGCCGATCCGGTTCGCGATCGAGAAGTCGGAGGGAGGCTGGCGCTGCGGGTAGCGGTCGATGAAATGCGTGCGCAGCCAGCTCGCCCGCACCAGCCAGGAATTCCGCTCCGAAGGTGTGCGGCTCACCTGTGCCGTGAAGTAGCCTTTGTCGGAACGGGTCCAGTTCCCCGCGTTGTCCTTGGCGTCGATCAGGAACGGCTGGAACGCCTGGCCCCGATCGGCACATTGGCCGGGGCGGACGCACCACGGCTCGGGGACCTGGTACTGATCGCTGGCCCAGGCTCCGGAGAAGCCCACCAGCGTGGCGGGCGCCGGGCGCCAGTCGCCCCTGGCCGTGATTTGCCAGTGATCGGCGCGGTCCTGCTGGCGGTAACCGTCGGAATGGCGGGCGCCGCCCGACAGCCCCGCGCGCACCGAGCCGCGGCCGTAGGAGCCGGCGACGTCCAGTCCGTCCTGAATGCCGCGGTAGTCGCGGAAGGTCCAGACGTCGTGCGGTGGATCCGCGAAGACACCGCCGGTGGCGCGCAGCCGGGCATGGAAGCCGAGCGGCAGCTCGCGCGTGATGAGATTCACGACTCCGCCGAACGCCGAGGAGCCGTAGAGCGCCGAGCCCGCGCCCTTCACCACCTCGACCCGCGCGACCTGGTCCACCGGTACCACGTCCCAGTTGATGCCGCCGCGGTCCCCCTGGTTGGCGGGGACGCCGTCCACCAGCAGCAGCACCCGGCTCCCCAGTCCCTCCACGAAACCCGATGACCCCCGCACGTTGACCTGGCCGGCGATCATCTGCACGCCGGGTGCCTTGTCCACCGCCTCGTCGATGGTGTTGACGGCGCGCCGCGCGATCTGCTGCTCGCCGACCAGCGCCACGCTGGTGGCCGCCTGGTCGAGGAGCTGGGAGCGTTTGGCCGCCGTGACGACGACCGAGGGCAGGAACATCGGATTGGCCTGCAGCCGGAAATCCGCCCGCACCGAGTCGCCGGCGGGTACGAGCACGACGAGCTGTTGGGGATAGAATCCGATCCGGGCGACGTGCACCGTGACGCTGCCCGCGGGCACCTGCTCGAGCCGGTAGCGGCCATCGCTGTCGGTGAGGGTCACCGCGCCGTCGGGAAGGCGGCGCACCTGCGCGCCGGCGATGGCGCCGCCGCCGGAGTCACGGACCGTGCCGGTGACGGTCCCCGTCGCGGGCCGCTGGGCGGCCAGCGGCGTGGCGGCGAGGAGCAGGAGGGCCGCCGTCCGGAGCACGCTCACGGGAAGTAATAGGACACGGGATGCATGTTGGTGAAATCCACCACGAAGTCGATAGCGTCGGTTCCGGAGCCGGCCACCACGACGGTCCCGGGCCTGGTCGTATCGGCGGGATCGCGGAAGTAGCCCGCTTCGCGCAGCAGACTGTCGGCGTTTGCCGCGGAGATGGGCCCGACTTTCTTCCACGCGGCCAATACCCAGGCGTACGAGCCGCTGGGGAGGGGGAGCAGGTAGTGTTGGGTGCCGGAGGTAGCGACGCTGTCGAGGGGCAGGCTGGGCGGCGGCAACGGCTGGAACAGGAACAGGTCGGCCTGGGACGTGGGGAATCGCGCATAGGCGACGACGTACACGGCATCGGTCGAGTCGGGCAGGGCGCCGCGGAACGTCACGGTGCCGCAGATGCCGACGAACCCGGGCGGGCAGGTGGTCGGGGTCTGCCGGGGTGTGAGACCTTCGTCGCATCCGAGCAACATGAGCATGACGAAGAGAGCGGCTCGCCGCGGGCGCATGACTTCACAATTTGCGGATGCGCGACGCGCCGTCAACTTGACCCCCCCGGGGACGGGGAATAACGTAGTCGCCACGATGCCGATCTACGAATACCGCTGCACCAAGTGCCGCAAACGTTTCAGCGAGTCGATGCCGATCAGCCAGCACGGCCGCAAGCGACCCGTCTGCCCGAAGTGCGGGTCCCGCGTCGTGGAACCGGTGTTTTCGGCGTTCTTCGCCAAGACCGTTCGGAAGAGCTGACCCGCGGTGTTCGAGCGCTTGCGGGATGCCGTGCGGGCCGCGCTCGAGGCCGCGACGCCGCCGGGAAATTTGCGCGAGCTCGCCCGCCAGATGCGTGAGGCAGTGGTGGACGCGAAGGTGGCGGTGCAGGAGATGCGAGCCGCGCTGGCGCGCACCGAGATCGAGCTGAGGGTCGAGGGCCAGCGGCTCTCGGATGCGGAGCGGCGGGGCCGGCTGGCCGGGGAGATCCAGGACCGCGAGACGGTGGAGGTCGCCGAACGGTTCGCGGCGCGCCACCGCGAGCGGGTGGGGGTGCTGGAGCGCAAGCTCGCGGCGCAGCGCGAGGAGTTGAGTCTCGCCGAGCGCGATCTGGCGGAGATGCAGGGGCAGCTCAAGTCGGCCGAGCGGGAAGGGCCTGTGGGAGGGGCGGCTGGTGGGCCGATGAGCAGCACCGAACGGGCGTGGCGTGATCTCCAGGCCGCGGGCGGCGCGCGGCCCGGGGTCGACCTGCAGGACGATCTGCTCAAGGCCGACATGGACCGCGTGGCGCGGGAGCAGACGGCGGACGAGCAGCTGGACCTCCTGAAGCAGAAACTCGGAAAGAAAAAGAAGGAGTAACGATGCTCCTGACCCTCGTGGCCCTGGTGCAGCAGCCCCTGGCTGCGCCGGCCGATCTCACCAAGCGCGCGCACACCTACAGCATCGTGGCGTACGACTCGGCAACCGGCGACCTCGGCGTCGCCGTGCAATCCAAGTTCCCGAATGTCGGCGGCATCGTGCCGTGGGCCCGGGCCGGCGTGGGCGCCGTGGCGACCCAGTCGCTGGGGAACACGGCGTATGGCGACGACGGGCTGCGCCTCATGGCGATGGGCGCCACGGCTCCCGAGGCAATGCGCATCGTGATGCGCAGCGATCAGCGGCCGGCGCAGCGGCAGGTGGGAATGGTGGACGCGCGCGGCAACGCCGCGAGCTGGACCGGTGACTCGTGCTTCGACTGGGCAGGGGGCCGGACGCTCGGCGAGGACGGCCGCATCGTGCTGGGCGGGAAGGGCGCGATGATCGTGGGGCGTCACTTTGCCGCTCAGGCGAACATCATGGTCTCCGACCAGACCGTGAAGAACATGGCCGACGCCTTCGTGCGCGCGACGGGCTCGCTCGCCGATCGGCTGATGGCGGCGCTCGTGGCGGGGCAGGCGGGCGGCGGCGACAAGCGCGGCATGGAGTCGGCCGCGCTGCTCGTGGTGCGGGCCAACGGCGGCTACCTGGGCGCGAACGACCGCTATATCGATATCCGCGTCTACGACGACACCAACCCGATCCGCGAGCTGCAACGGCTGTATCGCCTGCACCAGCTGTACTTCTTCCAGAGCCGTCCCGAAGACCTGATTCCCATCACCCCGGAGGTCGTGCGGCAGCTCGAGCCGATCCTCCTGTCCGAGCCGGTCAATCAGCCGCAGAAGTGGCTCGACGCGCCGCAGGGCACGGCCAACGCGAAGTTCCTGCAGGCGCTCGAAAACTTCATGTACTGGGAGAACTACGACGTGCGCGTACGCACCGACGGGAAGATCGACCGGGTGGCGCTGGAGGATATCCTGGCGCGACGGAAGAAGCGCTGATGGCCGGCCCCTCACCCGTCGCCGGCGCCGCGCAATGGTTCGGCCATCCCC
>DATGDE010000149.1:0-33245 GCA_035311125.1 Gemmatimonadales bacterium | reverse complement strand
GGTCACGAGCTTCGGTCCGGTCGTGCCACCGCACGTGACGATGCGGCCGCCCTTGGCGAGACAGCGGAGCGAGTCTCCCCAGGTCGCCTCCCCGACGTTCTCGACCACCACGTCCACGCCCCGTTTCCCGGTCGCCGCGCGCACCTCGGTGACGACGCGCTGGGTACGATGGTTCACGGTCACGTCGGCTCCCAGCTCGCGCGCCCGCTCGAGCTTCGCGTCGCTGGACGACGTCGCGATCACGCGGGCGCCCGCGAGCTTCGCGATGCGCATGGCGGAGAGCGACACGCCGCCGCCGATGCCCCACGCGAGCACCCACTCTCCTGCTTTCACCTGCGCGCGGGTCATCATCATCCGCCACGCGGTGAGGGTCACGAGAGAGAACGCCGCGGCCTCGCCCCACGAGAGCGGCGGGTCGAGCTGCGGCAGGGGCAGCACGTTGTGCGCCGGGACGGTGAGCAGCTCCGCGAGAGTGCCGGGATGATGCTCGCCCAGAATGCCGTACCGGACGCAGAGGCTGTGCTCGCCGCGGAGACAGAACTCGCACGTGTAATCGGAGATGCCGGGGTTCACCACTACGCGGTCGCCCGGCTGCACACCCGACACGCCACTGCCCACATCGGCGACCACGCCCGCGCCGTCGGCGCCCAGGATGTGCGGGAACCGGTAGGTGACGCCCGGCACCCCTTCCATGACGAACAGGTCGAGATGGTTCAGCGCCGCCGCGCGCACGGCGAGGCGCACTTCGCCGGGGCCAGGGGCCGGCGCGTCCGGTACATCGGCCACGGCGGCGTGCTCCAGCCCGCTCCCGCCCGTGGCGCCGAGGACGAAGGCTCTTATGGCAGGAAGGCCGGCGCCATCATCTGCTCGGCCGGCCCGGCCGGGATGGGGGTCGGCGTGCCGGACCCCACCGTCTGCAGGTAGACGCGGTACAGCGGATTGCGGCGGTTGTTGGGATCGTTCGGCACCACGAGCGCGATGAGATCGCCGCCGCTCGACACCGCGAAGCCCGCGATGGGCAGGTCGGTGCCGGTCAGCGGCGTGATGGCTCCGGTGGCGAGGTCCGCCTTCACCACCATCCGCACCATGCGGTTCGCCTCGCGGCGCTCCACGATGTAGGCCAGACTCCCGTCCCGCAGGAACCGCGGCTCGGTCTCGTTCTGCTGCGGCGCCTTCGTGAAGGCCCGCTGATTGGTGCCGTCGCGGCTCATCAGCCAGATGTCGTAGTTCCTGCTGCGAACCGAGGCGTAGGCGATCGTCGCGCCGTCGGGTGAGACCGCGGGAGTCTGGCTCACCGAGTCGGTGGTGAGGGCCCTGGCGCCGCTGCCGTCGAGGGCCGCCGTCCAGATCTGCGGCTTCCCGGAGCGCAGCGACTGGAACACGATCCCAGCGCCGTCGGCGGTGAACGCGGGCCGTCCATCCGCCTGGGGATCGTTGGTGACGCGGGTGAGGTTGGTCCCGTCCGCGTCCATCACGTAGATCTCCGGGTTGCCGTCCCGCGTGGACACGAAGGCGATGCGGGAGCCGTCCGGCGAGATCGCGGGATCGGTCGCCCCTGCGGTGTCCGGTGTAACCCGGCGCAGCGCGGCGAGGTTCGAGCGGTCCAGCCAGTAGAGCCGCGACGTGCCGCCACGCGAGCTGACCAGCAGCAATTCGTCCTCGACGAACACGTCGGCAGTCGCGGACTTGCCGCCGGGGGCCGTCGCGGTGATATGGGCGCGGCCATAACTCGATCCCGTGACCACGCCGTCCTCGGAGACCGCGGCCACGCCCGGCGCGTCGGAGCTCCAGGTGAGGCCGCTCGCGGGACCGAGCACCGCTCCCGTGTCATCCATGAAGCTCGCCTTGAGGCTGGTGCGCGCGTTGAGCGCCATGCCCAAGCGGGCCGCCGAGAGCTTCACCGAGCCCGCGATCACGCTCACTGCCCAGACGGCACGCGGCGGGTTGGGACCCGGCCCGCGCAGGTTGAGCTGCGTGCGTCCGATCTTCTTGCCGGTCAGCGTGAGGGTCGCCGGGTCGAAGGCGGCGATTCCGGTGTCCGCCACGCTCCACGCGAGCAACGCTTCGGGGACCGGTGAGCTGTCGGCTGCGAGTGCCGCGGCCGTGAAGCGGATGCTCGCGGTGAGCGGCACCTCGACGTCCTCCCGGGTGGTAGGCCGCACCGCCAGGAGTTCCACCGTGCGGTGCACCAGCACCTCGACGGTCCGCTGCTGCAGCAGGCCCGACACGGTGAGGATCGCTTTTCCCGATCCGACGGCCTTCACGACCCCGGTCAGGCTCACTTGCGCCACGCTCTGATCGCTCGAGGCCCAGGTGAGCGCCACCGGATTGACGAGACGGTTCCCTTGCGTCGGGACGACGACGTGCAGGGTGTCCGCCTCGCCGGGAGCGAACGTCAGGGCTGTTCCCTCCTGGACCGCGTAGTCGGCCGGCTGCACGACCACGGGCGCAGTCGCGGTGAGGCCGCCCGGTCCCGTCATCTGGATGGTGCCCTGGCCCGGCGCCAGCGCCACGATGGTGCCGTTCTGGTCCACGCTCGCGATGTCCTCGCGCAGCGATTTCCAGGCGACCTGCACCGGCGCCGCCGGTGAGCCGTCCTCGCGCAGCGCCCGGGGTGACACCCGCGTGTTCTCCGAAGGCAACAGGTACACCGACGGCGGATCGATGCGCAGCACGGTCGCGGGTCCGGTGCCGGGGGGCTGACCCGCGAGGGGATCCACGGCCGCGCCACCCGCCGCAGCCGCTCCGCCCGCGGCGGCCGCGCTCGTGACCTGCACCGCCGCCTGACCGCGGCGCTGTCCCGAGCGCGCTTCCACGATCGCCACGCCGGGGGCCACTCCGAGCACCGTCCCGGCGATGTCCACCTTGGCGACCTGCGGATTGTTCGAGACCCAGGTCACCTTGGCCGCGGGCAGCACGTTCCCCACCCGGTCGTAGGCGGTGGCGAGGAGGCCGTAGCGCTCTCCCACCTTGATCGTGATCGATGGCGGCGCGACCTGGACTTCGGCCACGGTCTGCGCGGCGAGGGGAGCGCCCGCGACGGCGAGCAGGAGTGCGGCGGGCAGTCCCGCGCGGGGGATCATGGCAGCGCTAATCTAACTTCTCACGGCGGCGTCGTAACCCGGACCGTCCTCGCGCGGTATCCGTCGACTGCGTCGCCGCTGTCGGGAAACGCGACCGGCACCACCCGCTCGCCTCGCGGTGTCCGCACGACCAGCTGGTACGCCTTGCGCGCGAGCCCTTCGAGCTGCAGCTCGAGCGTGTCGCCGACGAGCCGCTGCGACAGCACCTTCATACTGCTCGAGCGCGCGCCGCGCTCCGGCGCGGGCGCCGGCAGCAACACCGCCCAGCCCGGTGAATGCCGCACCAGAATGGCCATATGCGCCGTGAGGGGAAGGCGGCAGTCCACATGCTCGTCCGCGCCGGTGGAGCGCGCGCCGCACGTCACAGTCCGGCCGTTGGCGCGCACCTCCGCTACGACGGCGCCCAGCGGCAGCGCCGGTGAGAAGACCAGCGTGTCCACTCCCGTCCCCGCCGTGCGGGTGAGCTCCGTGGCGAGCGTGGAATCGGTGCGGGCGAACCGCACGGTGTAGCGACCCGTGCCGACCGGGAGCCGTTCGACGGCGAGGGAGTCCCACTGCGGCGGCAGGTGTGGGGCGAGCGTGACGCGATCGTCGGGGACGTCGCCTTCCCAGCCGACCAGCCCGCGCAGCAGCGGCGTGAGCAGCATGGAGGTCGCGAAGAACTGCTGCGGCACGGCCGTCTCGAGCGGCTCGAAGGTCGAACCGGAGAATACCTCGGGGTTGGCACCGAGCCCCCAGAGGAACGTGGTGCGCGCCACGGCCGACGTCGCCGCGAACCCCATCGGCGCGTTGTGCGCCCGATACAGCCCCCACGCATCGAACCCGGTGACGAACGGCCACACCGTGCCGTTGTTGTAGTGGAGCGGGTCGAAGAGGGGGGAAGTGGAGGCCAGGGCGCGCGCGCCCCAGTCGGTGGTGATGGCCGCCCGCGCGAGCGAAACGGCCGTGGCCATGCCGCGGGCATCGTCGAACAGCCCGAACGCCAGCCCGGTGGCGGGCCAGACCGTCTGCTCGGTGGAGCGCGTGCCGTCGTCGAGGAGGGCGAACGCATAGCGCCCTTCCGCGGGGAGCCAGAGCTTCTCCCGCAGCGATGTGCGGGCCCGCGCCGCCAGGCGACGTGCCTCCGTCGCGGAGGCACGGTCTCCCGCGAGCTCCGCCATCTGCGGGAACACCTCGAGCGCCCGCACCCAGACGGCGGACATGTAGATGTCGGACTGCAGGCCCTTCTGCAGGTCGCCGACCTCGATCGCGCCGGCGCCGGCCTTCGCATTGTCCATCAACCCGTCGCCGTCCGCGTCGGTGCCCTTCGACCAGTCGTAGGCCTTCTTCAGATTGGGCCAGAGGCGCCGTACTGTCGCGCTGTCTCCGGACGCGCGCCAGTACTCGGCCAGCGCGAGCATCCAGAAGGGCGTCGTGTCGCCGTGATAGAAGGCGTAGGGGTAGTCCTCGAACCAGCGGATGCGCGCCGCGCCCTGGGAGATCTCGTGCGGGATCTTGCCGGCGTTGGGCGCGGTGCTGCCCTGGTAGCCCGCGAAGAAGGCGAGGCCGTCGCGCGCCACCGGCCAGAGGCCCACCGAGCTCATCGCAAAGGAATTGATGGAGGCGTCGCCCCCGAAGAACCACCCGAAGCCCGGCCGCGTGCTCGTCGCGCCGCTGGGCCCGTACCCCGCCACCAGGCCGCAGCCCAGATCGGGGTTGCACACCATGGCTTCGTCCAGGTTCACGCTGGCCCAGCGCACCGCCAGATCGAGCGCCGTATCGGGCGATTGGAAGACGACGGTCGAGTCGAGCACCTGCTGCGCATGCGCGGCGCGCGCGGCGTACAGCTCGGCCACATGACCCAATACCCGTCGATAGATCGCGCGCACGCTGTCACGCGGGGCGACGGCGCCCACCATCACGATCGGGATGCCGGCGGCGTGCACCTCCGTGAGGCGCCCCGCGGGCTCTCCCGGTCGGGGCATCGCCACGGGACCCTGATCCCCGACGGCGATGTGCAGCTCACTCGCCGCGTCGGCCAGCATGTGCGACGGGTTGTTGGTCGCCCAGGTAGCCGCCGGGGAGCCGAAAAAGCCGTTTACCTGACGGCGGCTTTCCGACAGCACGAACGCCCGTTCGGCATCATCCCACGCGACGTACTGGCCGCCGAACCCGGCCGGCCAGGCGAATTGCAGGTCCGGCCGGAACCGCGCGATGATCTCGATCGGCCGGACGGCGTCCACCTCGAGGACGGCGACCACCGCGGGCTCGTTGAGCGGCGCGAACAGCCGCTCGGTCACCGTGAAGGCGGAGTGGGTATAGATGATGGTCGCCCCGGCAGGCGAGATTTCCACCCGGCGGGCGACGTCGCGGCCCGGGATAGGCTGATCGTAGAGCGGCGTCTTGAAGGAAAGCGTGAAGTCGTGCAGCAGCTTGAGCGGCCAGGTCCAGGCCTCGAAGCTGCCGGCGTCGGTCCCGATCAACGCCGCCCGCCGGCCGATGGCGCTGACGTATCCGGACCCGCGGACCGGTCCCGACAGGGTGACGTCGAACCGCCGCCATGACAAGGAGATCGGCGCCCGTTGCAGTACGGCACTGGAGTCGGGGCGGATTTGCGCGGCCAGAAGCGTCGGAAAGAAGAGGAAGCCGCCGAGGAGCTGGCGCATGCGCTCACTTGCGTCGGGAAGTTAGGCAGGTAAGCTATAGGCCCCCAGCGGCTACAACCAGCGGAGGATAGATGCTCGCGACCAGTGATCTAACGGGAATGGGCGGCCCGGGCATGATGGAGCCGATGTTCCCGCCGGAGCCCTCGATGGCTCCGGAGCCGGCCCCGATGATGGACGAGCCTATGATGGAAGAGACGCCGCGGCCGAAGCCGCGGAAGGCTCCCGCGAAGAAGAAGAAGGCCAGACGCCCGGCGGCCAGGAAAGCGAAGAAGGCGAAGGCGAAGAAGCCGGCGCGCCGGGCGAAGCGGCCCCGGGCCAAGAAGCCGGCGCGGGCGAAGCGCAAGGCGACGCGCCGCCGGCGGTAACGGCTCAACTAGTAGACTTCGACGACTGCGTGCGGGAGCGCTTCCCGGATGGCCTCGGCCATCTCGAGGAGGCGCTCCCGCGGCACGTCTTGGACCCGCGGGTCCGCCGGCGGGCGCTCGATCGAATACAGCTGGACCGCGACGGGCGCTGCGCGTACCAGGAGCGGCACCCAGGCGGCGAGGCTCGCCGCGCTCGCGCCGTCCCAGTCGGGGCCGCGCGCCACCATCGCCTGCACCGTGACCGGGTGCAACGCACGGTAGGAGTCGGCCAGCGCGCCCGCGTCGCCGGCGACGCCGTTGACGCGCTCCGGCGGCCCGGGGTCGAGCTTCAGGAAGCGCCCGTCGAGCCGGAGCAGCGCCTCTCGGATCCGCGGCGCTGCGGCCAGGACGCCGTTCGACAGCACGCCCACGCGCGTGCGGGGAGCGAGATCGTCCCGCGCCGCCAGCACGCGGTCTACGACGACTGGAAAGCGGGGATGCAGGGTCGGCTCCCCGCTTCCGGAGAACGTGATCCAGTCGGGGGGGACCGCCGCCAGCCTTTCCAGCGCGCGCCGCAGGGCATGACCGACCTCGTCGGGTGAGGGCCAGCGGACATCGGCCGCCTTCCCCGTGTTGAAGCCGCACTCGCAGTAGGGGCAGTCGAAACTGCACACCTTGGATCGCGCCGGCAGCAGGTTCAGGCCCAGGCTCACGCCCAGTCGGCGTGACTGCACGGGGCCGTACACGATGAACCCGCGTGGCGGGGTTGCATCGGCCATGCGGCAAGGTACGTTCTGGCGGCCAGCGAACGAAGAGGTGCGGAATGCGTGGCACATGGTGGGTGGCGGCCCTCGCGGCAGCCTGCGCAGCGCCGAAGGTCCCGACCGGGGACCCGTCCCGGGAAATCACCGCGACGCTCGCGCGGTCGGCGGCGGACTGGAATCGCGGCGACCTGGACGGCTTCATGGGCGACTACGTGAAGGACTCGACCGTCAGCTACGTCACCGGAGGCCACGTCCAGTACGGCTGGCAGCCGCTGTACGACCACTACCAGGCGACCTACTTCGCGCCCGGAAAGAGCCGGGACTCGCTCTCCTTCGTGGAGATCGCCGTCCGGCCCCTGACCATGGACCTGGCCTATGCGACCGCGCGATTCGAGCTGCACCGTGGCGACTCGCTGGTCGCGAGCGGCCCGTTCACGCTGATCCTGCAGAAGCGCGGCGAGCGCTGGCAGATCCTGCACGACCACACATCCGCGGACCCGAAACCGTGAGGTGGTGGGGGCCGGCGATCCTGATCGGCGCCATGGCGGCGCTCGCCGCCGCCTGCACCTCGCCCGGCGAGGGGATGATCGCTCTCGAGGGCGCGACGCTGATCGACGGCTCCGGCGGCCCTCCCAAGGCCGACGCCCTGATCCTCATCAAGGACGGCTCCATTCGGGCGGTGGCCCAGGTCAACGAGATCAAGGTGCCGCGCGGGGCGCAGCGCATCGATCTGGTCGGCAAGACGATCATACCGGGCCTGATCGACGCGCACGCCGAGGTGGAGCGTTGGGCCCTGCCCCGCTACCTCGCCTGGGGCGTGACCAGCGTGCGGGACATCCATTCGCCGGGTGACTCCGGTTACGCCCTCAAGAAGGACATCGACCTGGGATCGGTGGTCGGGCCGCGCATGTACACGGCGGGCCCCGCGATCGACGGCATGGCGGCCACCTTGCCGGGGGCGACCGCCGTGGCCGCCGACGAGGAAGCCCGCCAGGCGGTGGACCAGCGTGCCGTAGCGGGCGCCGATTTCGTCACGGCCTACACCAAGATCACACCCGATCTGCTGCGAGCCATCGTGGACGAGGCGACGACGCTCCGTCTGCGGGTCGCGGCTCGGCCGGGCAAGATGGACGCGCTCACCGCGGCCCGTGCGGGCATCGGCTCGCTGGAGCAGCTGGCGGGCGTGGTCCCCGCCGCGGCCCGGGATCCCGCTCCCTTCCTGAGGGCCAACGACCTGTTCTTCGCGGGCTTGACGATGGAGGAGTCGGGCTGGGCAGCCCTGGATTCCGGCGCCGTATCGCGACTGGCGGCGGCGCTCGCCGCGACGCACGTCGCGATCGTCCCGGCGCTGGTGGAGCACGAGACGTTCTCCCGGCTCGACGATCCCTCCCTGCTGCAGCGCCTCGGCATGGCGGACGTGCCGTCGGATGGCGCCAATCCGGTCCGGGCGGTGTCCGCCCTGCTGCAACGCGCCGGCTGGCACGCGGCCGACATCGCCGCGTTCCGCCGCGGCCGGGCGCGCCAGGATCAGTTCGTGCGGGAGTTCCGCGCCGCCGGGGGCCTCGTGGCCGCGGGCACGGACGCGGCCAACCCGCTGCTCGTCCCGGGCGCGTCCCTGCACGAGGAGCTGGCGCTGCTGGTGAGCGCCGGCCTGACGCCGATCGACGCCATCACCGCCGCTACCCGCTACGGGGCGCAGGTCCTGGCGGCGGACTCGCTCGGCATGGTGGCGCCCGGCAAGGCCGCCGACCTCGTGGTGCTCAACCGCAACCCGGCCGACGACATCACCGCCACGCGGGACATCGCCTGGGTGATGGTGCGCGGCCGTCAGATCCGACCCGATTCGCTGCGCGGGGGATGGAGCAAGTGAGACGCCTGGCCATCGCCGTCCTGGCGCTCGGGGTCGCCTGCGATCGTCCCGCCGACCGCGGCGGCCGGGCCGCGCTGCGTCCGGGCGGCGGGCCGGTTTACGACGTGCTGTTGAAGAACGGGTGGGTGGTGGACGGGAGCGGCAATCCCCGCTGGCGCGGCGACGTCGCGATTCGCGGCGATCGCATCGCCGCGCTGGGCCGGCTGCCCGGCGCCGTCGCGCGCGAGACGCTCGACGTGTCGGGACTGATCGTCGCCCCCGGGTTCATCGACATGATGGGCCAATCCGAGATCAATGTCCTGATCGACAATCGCGTGCTGAGCAAGGTCACCCAGGGCGTGACCACCGAGGTGACGGGTGAGGGGGGATCGGTCGCCCCGCTCACCGATGCGCTGGTGGCGCTCGACTCGGACGCCATGCGCAAGTACCACTACCGGGAAGACTGGCGCGACCTCGACGGCTATTTCGCCCAGCTCGCGCGCAACGGCTCCACCGTCAACATCGCGACGTTCGTCGGCGCCACCCAGGTGCGGCTCGCCGCGATCGGCAGCGAGAATCGCCAGCCCACGGCTGCGGAGCTGGCCCACATGGCGGCGCTGGTGGACACGGCGATGCAGCAGGGCGCGCTGGGCGTGTGGTCGGCGCTCGAATACGCGCCGGCGAGCTATTCCACCACCGACGAGCTGATCGCCCTCGCGCGCGCGGCGCGACGTCACGGCGGCATCTATGCCTCCCACATGCGCAACGAAGGGAGCCAGATCGACCAGGCCCTGGACGAGGTGTTCCGGATCGCGCGCGAGGCCGACATCCCCGCCGAGATCTCCCACCTGAAGGTCGCGGGACGCCGCAGCTGGGGCCGCATGCCAGCGGTCCTGGCGCGGATCGATTCCGCCCGGCGGGCGGGCCTCGACGTCACCGCCGACCAGTATCCCTACATCGCCGCGGCCACCTCGCTCGACGCGAGCCTGCCCACGTGGGCCGAGAGTGGCGGCCTCGATTCGCTCCTGGCGCGACTCCGCGATCCGGCCATGCGCGCGCGCATCCACGGGGAGATGATCCGCCCCGCGGGCGGGATCGAGGGGTTCTACAACGAGGCCGGTGGCGCGACCGGGATCCTGATCACGGGCGTCTTTGAGGACTCGCTCCACGACCTCCAGGGAAAGCGCATCAGCGAGATCGCGGCCGCGCGGCACCGCGACCCGATCGAGACCATCTTCGACATTCTCCTGGCGGAAGGTCCGCATCGCACCGACGCCGTGTACTTCGTGATGAGCGAGCCCGACGTGCAGGCGGCGATGAAGACCTGGTGGGTGGCGGTCAACACCGACTTCGGCGGCGTGGCGCCGGACGGGCCGCTGGGCGCGCAATCGGCGCACCCCCGTGCGTACGGCACCTTCCCCCGCATTCTCGGCCGCTACGTCCGCGACTCGGGGTTGATGTCGCTCGAGTTCGCCGTGCGCAAGATGACCTCGCTCGCGGCGCAGCGAGTCGGGCTCCTCGACCGCGGCCTGCTGCGCCCCGGCATGTTCGCCGATGTCACGGTGTTCGACCCGGCGACCGTGGCGGACCGCGCGACGTTCGAGCAGCCGCACCAGACCTCGGTGGGCATCGAGTACGTGCTCGTCAACGGACAGACCGTCCTGAAACGGGGGCAACTCACGGCCGCCCGGCCGGGGCGCGGTCTGCGCGGACCCGGGTACGTTCCACCCGGCGCGCGATGACCCTCGGGCGGCTGCTGTTCGCCTGGCTGCCGGTCGCCGCCTGGTTCTGCGTCGCGGGCTGGGCCACCAATCGGATCATCGGCGGGGGCGTCGTGGCCAATTCCCCGGTGACCACCCCGGTCCTGCTCGCGCTGGCGGTGGAGGCGCTGCTCGTGACGCTGTTCGGCTCGCTGTGGTTCGACAGCCTCGGACACGGCCAATGGTGGCTGCTCTTCGGGCTGGTGGGCATGCTCGCCACCCGGGTGCCGACGCGGCCGTCATACTTGTCCGTCGGGCTCACGATGGTGCGCTACGTGGGCGCCGGGGCGCTGCTGGCCTGGCTCCTGGGGTGAGGTGGACCGCGGATACCACGCGGGAACATTTCACGGACCGGGGGCTACAAGGCAGCAGAGATCGCGCGGCAAGCCAGAGCCCTTGAGCCGCCCGCCTCCCGTCGCAGTCCCGGCTATCGGCAGCTCCGTGTACACCTCCGGATGTGGAGGCTCCATGACGACTTCCCTGCAACAGGCGACCGTCCGCCTGGAACGTCTCTTTTCCCCTCTGGACACCCGTCCCGGCGTCATCGCCCGGCGCATGCTGGGCATTCCGAAGCCCGAGGACGAGCGCCTCGCCGAGCTGTTGTGCATCGAGCACCGTGCCCGCAGCAAGATGGACGGCTCGATCGGCGGGTCATTGGTCACAACGGCTTGGGCCGCATGGGAGATGATGGACCTCGGCTTCGATGCATTGCAGGGCAGCCTGTCGCGCCTCATCTCGTGGGTCCTGGCATTCCTCGAATCCCCGCCGCCGGCCCCGGCTCCGACTCCCCTGGCGCTGCCCAACGGAACGGTCCTCACGAACGAGGCCGGCGCCACGTTCGCGGCGGAGTGCCTCGGCTTGCGCGTGTTGTTGCGGGCGCGCCAGGACGCGCGGCCGCGCGTGCTGCGCCGCCTGGAGCGCGTGCTCAGCCTCTGGCCCACGGTCCACGACGAGCTCGCCGCCAGCGCGCTGGGCGTGGTCGCCGTGTCGCCGGTTCCCTATCACGACCGCCTCGAATCGTGCGTCGAGCGCATCGGCGCGGCACAGCGTCCCGACGGCACCTGGGGAGACGCCAACCTCTTCCACATGCTCGAGTCGCTGCTGCTCGCTGGCATCCGCCCGGCACGCGAAGTGATCACGCGGGCGATCCCGGCGCTGGTCGCGCTGCAGCGGCCCGACGGTAGCTTCGACAGCCCGCCGCACGAGGAACGGGCGCTGATCGGGCTGCGGGCATTGCTGGTCGCGCAGCAAGGCTAGGCGGACAAGGGCGGACAAAGGCGGACGGTGTCCGCCTTCGTCCGCCTTCTTCCGCCTTCTTCCGCCCCCTCGATATTTCGCCTCCCATGACCACCGTCCGACTGACGGCATTCTCGCACGGCGCCGGCTGAGCCTGCAAGCTCGGTCCGTCCGAGCTGACGCAGGTCTTGCGTCACGTGCCGCTGCCAACGGATCCCCGGATCCTGGTCGACGCCGCGAGCCGGGACGACGCCGCCGTGTTTCAGGTGGCGCCGGACCGCGCCCTGGTGGCGACCGTGGACTTCTTCACGCCCATCGTCGACGACGCGTACGACTTCGGCCGCATTGCCGCGACCAATGCGTTCTCGGATGTGTACGCGATGGGAGCGGCGCCGCTCTTCGCCCTGAACGTCGTCGGCTGGCCGCGCGAGCACCTGCCGCTCGAACTGCTGGGCGACGTGCTGCGCGGCGGCGCCGACGTGGCGCGGGCGGCGGGCGCGTTCGTCGTCGGGGGGCATTCGGTGGACGACCCCGAGCCCAAGTACGGGATGGTCGTGATCGGGGAGGTGCATCCCGAGCGCGTGGTGACGATCCGGGGTGCGATGCCGGGAGATGCGCTCGTCCTCACCAAGCCGATCGGGACGGGAATCCTCACGACCGCGCTGAAGCGCGATCTGCTCCCGGCATCCGCCCTGGTCGAGGCGGTCGAGTCCATGACCACCCTGAACGCCGCTGCGGCTCGCGCCATGCTCGCCACCGGCGTGCACGCCGCGACCGACGTGACGGGGTTCGGCCTGCTGGGCCACCTGCGGAACATGCTCGACGCGAGCGGCGTGGCCGCCGAAGTCGAGGCGGCGCGGGTCCCCCTGCTGCCGCACACCCGCGAGATGCTCGCCAAGGGCGCGGTGCCCGGGGGCAGCACCCGGAACCTCGAGAGCCTGGCGGCGGTAGTGCGGTTCCCCGAGAGCACCGGCAAGCCGGACCGGCTGTTGCTCGCCGACGCGCAGACCTCCGGCGGGTTGCTGATCGCCCTGCCGGCGGAGCGCGTGCCCCGGTTCCAGGAGGCGCTCGAGCGGGAGGGCCGGCCGCCGGCGGCGGTGATCGGCCGGATACTGGCCGGAGCCGAGCAAGCGGGAACCATCGTCGTCCGTTAAATCTCCCCCATGGGCGTCATCCCTGAATACCGGTCGCTCACCCCCGACGCGCTGGATGCCCTGGAGCGCGCCGTGCGCGAGCGGCGCCGGGTGGCGTTGTCGCGACGCGGCACCGAGTACGTCGTCGTGGCCGAGCGGCTGGACGTGGCGGACCGCGAGGAGACGCTGCAGGCCCGGCTGCCCATGACCGGAGAGCTCCTCAGCTTCCGGCTGCGCGATCTCGAAACCTTCGCGGTGCTGCCGTGAGCACGCTGCCCGCCGCCTGATGTTCACGCGCCTGCTGGTCGGCCTGGATGGGAGTCCGCACGCCGATGCGGCCCTGGAACAGGCGATCATTCTGGCGCGGCGCTTTCACTCGGTGATCGTCGTCGCCGTCGTCGCGGAGGACGACAAGGATGCCGCGGCGACGCTGCTCGAGCGGGCACGGTTCCGCGTGCAGGCGGGGGGTCTCGAGGTCGAGGCGGTGGAGCGACAGGGGGCGCCCGACGTCAACCTGGCCGAGCTCGCGGACCAGGTCGACGCCGCGCTGGTGGGCCGGCGGGGACTCCATACCGAGCGGGCCGGGGCGGGCGCCATCGGCAGCACCGCGGCGTCTCTCATCCGGCTAGTCGAGCACCCGGTGATCGTGTGCGGCGGAGCGGCATCGCCCATGCGCGCCTGCGCCGTGGCGTTCGACGGACGCAACCGCCGCGCGCTCGAGCTCGCGGCCCGGTTCGCGAGCGTCGCGGGCAGCACGGTGCACGTGATTCACGCGTATCGCGACCGGAACGAGGGAACGTTGGTCGCGGGCCAGGCCGAGGCGGAGCTGTCGCTGCTGGGCGTGCAGTTCCAGACGCATCTCGCGGAGGGGTCGGCGGCCGAGGTGATCGCGCGTTTGGTGCGCGAGGTCCACGCCGACGCGCTGTTCGCGGGGGCGCACGTGGAGCGCGGCCTCGGCGAGCGGCGGCCGAGCGTCGCCTCCCATACCGAGGAGATCCTGCTGCACACCGACCTCCCGGTCGCCATCCAACCCTGATGGCGTCGCCCGCGATACCGGTGCTCGTCCATGCCGACGAGAGCTGCCTCGGCAACGACCGCACCAAGCCGAGTCCCGGCGGCAACGCGGCGCTGGTCGAGGCGCCGGCCGGCGACAGCGTCGCCCGCTGGGATTTCTACGAGTGCTCCCCGCAGACGACCAACAATCGCATGGCGCTGGCCGGCGCCATCGCCGCGCTCGAATGGATCCGGCGCCAGTGGCAGCACGCACAGGTCACGTACGTCTCCGACTCCGAATACCTGGTGAAGGGAATGCGGGAGTGGCTGCCGGGGTGGAAGGCGCGCGGCTGGAAGCGGAAGACCGGCCCGATCGAGAACCTCGAGCTGTGGCAGAAGCTCGACCAGGCCACCGCCGCCCATGCCGTCGAGTGGAAGTGGGTGCGGGGGCACGCCGATCACCCGAAGAACGAGTACGCCAACTACCTCGCCCAGCGCGCCGCGGAGCGGCAGGAGCGCTCCAACGGCCTCGTCGCCTCGGGATTCGACACCTGGCTCGCGCAGCAACGCGCGCGCGGCAAGTACGATCCCTACGACCCCGATCGGGAGGTCCATGAGCCGGCCTAAGGACGGCGTCGCCGCCAATACGCATCGTCTCAATCTGCTGCCCGACGGCGGCGGCGCGGCGCCGCCCGTCGAGCGGATCCCGCTCTACGAGGTGTACATGCGGATGGCCGAGGAGCTGGCCAAGCGCTCCACCTGCCAGCGCCTTCAGGTCGGCACCGTCGTCACCGATCAGCTGCTGGAGAACGTCCTGGCGATCGGGTATAACGGCAACGCCAAGGGGCTCGCCAACCGCTGCGACAGCGCGGTGCCGGGGAGCTGCGGGTGCATCCACTCCGAGATGAACGCCCTCGTGAAGGCGCCCGGCAGCGTGCGCGACAAGGTCGTATTCGTGAGCGCCTCCCCCTGCGTCATGTGCGCCAAGCTGATGATCAATTCCGGAGTGACGCACGTCTTCTATAGAAAGGCGTACCGCGATCCGTCCGGTATCGAGGTCCTGGTCCAGGGCGGCGTCACGCCGGTGCCGTACGACCGCTGGGTGGGGGAGTGGCGATAGGGGCCTGCGCTCGCCGGACCCCACCCTGACATTCCACATTCTGCATCGGGCATTCCGCACTAGATTTGGCCATCCACTCCGGGAGTCCCCATGCGTCGCCTCCTCGTCGGTACCCTCGCTCTCCTCGCCGCGCCCGTGTCCGCCCAGTCGTTGTTGTTCCGCTCACCGAACCTGAGCGGCACCTGGGTACCCGAGCCCGGCGTCGTGCAGTTCAACTTCCTCCATCGCTTTTACGTCTCCGGGGCTCCGGCGCACTCGGTCATCAACTTCCCCACGTTCACCCTCGCCGTGGGGCTGCCCGCGCACCTCGGTCTGGGACTGCGCTACGCAACCCATGCCGACGCCCAGACCGGGAGCGGCACCAACGAGACCGAGCTGTACGCCCGCTGGCAACGCCGGTTCGGAGGGTCGCATCCGGTGACCTTCGCGCTCACGCCCGCCTACAACACCGCGTCGAAGGGCCTGGACGGCGAAGTCGGACTCGACTGGACTACAGGACCGCTCACGCTGCTCGGCGCCGTGCGTGGCATGAGCAAGGCGTACGGGCTCGACACGGCTCGGGTGGCGCTCGCCGGCGGCGCGGTCGTGCGGCTCAATTCCTATGTCGGCCTGAGCGGGGACGTGGCCTCTCTGCTGGCCACGCGCCCCGGGGAAAGCGCCGCCTGGAGCGTGGGACTCGTGTTCGCGATTCCCAACTCTCCCCATACGTTCTCGCTGCAGGCCAGCAACGTGGACGTGAATACGATCGAGGGCAGCTCCCACAAGGGCCCGATCCCCACGGCACTCAACAAGCCGATCTACGGCTTCGAGTTCACCATCCCGCTGCACCTGTCCCGCTTCGGCGCCTGGTTCCACAAGAGCGCCACCGCCGCCGTCGCGGGCGACGCGAACGCCCCGGTGGGCGCCACGATCACGATCAGCGCCATGAAGTTCCCCCAAGACACGATCGTCGTCACCGCCGGCCAGGCGGTGCGCTGGAACAACGCCGACCCGCTGGGCCACACGATCACGTTCGACGGCGGGGAACACGGCTCCGAGCTGATCAACCCGGGCAACGCGTACGTCCACCGCTTCGACCGGCCCGGGACGTACACCTATCACTGTACGCCGCACCCGTTCATGAAGGGCGTGGTGGTGGTGAAATGACGTACTTCTCCCCCTGTCCCGCTCTCCCTCTCGGGCGAGCGAGCACGACAGGCGAGAATCGTCCCCCCTCTCCGGAACGGAGAGGGGGTCAGGGGGAGAGGTACGAGCGAAAGGCGAGACCGGTGGAGTGGATCGGAGGCTGGGAGTGACGGGTGGCTGACGAGCTCGATCGTCTCTTCGAGTGCCTCGTCGAGGCCCTGGCGCGCGAGGCGCGGATCGCCGTCCCGTTCCCCGCGGCCGACATCTACGAGCGGCTCGTGCCTTACCGGTCCAACCGCTCGCGACTGAAGGTGGCGACGCACCAGGACTACGAGATGACGGTGCTGCGCCTGCTCGCCGGAGAGCGCGGCTACGTGCAGCTCGACCCCTCCGAGGTGCGCGACGGGATGCAGCGCGAAGTGACGGCCACCAATCCCGATCCTGGATACTTCCGCAACTTCCCCGACGCACGGGTGATGGTGAACCGCTTCGCCGCGGAGCGCGTGCTGCGGCGCGGGCAGGGTGCGGCCTTCGGGTCCCCCGAACCGGAGCCGGAACCGGCCGCTCGCGAAGATGCCCCACAGGAAGAAGAAGAAGAAGAGGAGCCGATCAGCTGGACGTCGGAGAACCCGGTTCCTCCCGAGGGTCTCGCCCTGCGCCCTGCCCCTTCGGAAGCCGAGCTGGCGTTCGAGCTGGCGGATTCGGACGAGGACACGGCTTCCTCCGCGCAATGCGCCTACTGCGGCGGCTCACTGCCGACGAATCGCAAGGTCAATTTCTGCCCTCACTGCGGCCAGCCGCCGCTGGGCGAGCTGAAGTGCCCGGCGTGCGGCAGCGAGGTGGACGTGGGCTGGGCCTACTGTATCGGCTGCGGGCGAGCGACGGGGTTTGAATGAGAGCACTTAGCCCTCAGCCATCAGCCGTCAGCCATCAGCAGACTGAGGCCGTGCGTATGGCCGTCGTACGTGGCTGGCTGATCGCTGACGGCTGAGTGCTGACGGCTGATGGCTGACGACTCATGACCGAGATCTCACGTCCCTACCGCATCGCCGTCATCGCCGGCGACGGTATCGGCCCCGAGGTGATCGAGGCCGCGATCCCCGTACTCGACCGCGCCGCCGCGTCCCACGGCTTCTCGGTCGGGTGGGAGCGGCTCCCCTACTCGGCGGACCACTACCTCGCGACCCGCGAGACGCTCCCCGACCAGGCGTTCACGCACCTGCGCGATGACGTCGCCGCCATCTTCCTCGGCGCCCTCGGCGATCCGCGCGTCCCCTCCAACGAGCACGCGCGCGACATCCTGCTGGGACTGCGGTTCCGGCTCGATCTCTACGTCAACTTCCGGCCGGTGCAGCTGCTCCACCCCGACCTCACGCCGCTGCGGTCGCAACGGCCCATCGACTTCGTCATCTTCCGCGAGAACACCGAAGGCGTCTACCTCGGCCGCGGCCGCATCTCCGACGGCGAATACGTCGCCGAGGAGATCAACACCGCGACGGGTGTGGAGCGCATCATCCGCGCCGCCTTCGCCTGGGCCAGGGACCACGGCAAGACCCGCGTGACGATGAGCGACAAGTCCAACGCGGTGCCGGCCCACCGCATCTGGCAGGAGCGGTTCAAGGCGATTGCGGCCGAGTATCCCGGCATCCAGGCCGAGCATCGCTTCGTCGATGCCCTGGCGATGGAAATGGTGCGCGAGCCGGAGCGGTTTCAGGTGATCGTGACGAACAACCTGTATGGCGACATCCTCTCCGACCTGGGAGCGGGGCTCGTCGGTGGGTTGGGCATCGCCGCGAGCGCGAATCTGCACCCCGGGCGCGCCGGGCTGTTCGAGCCGGTGCACGGCTCGGCGCCGTCGCTCAAGGGCAAGGGCGTCGCCAATCCCATGGCGGCGATTCTCACCGGCGCCCTGATGTTCGAGCAGCTGGGCCACGCCGAAGCGGCCCGGAGCCTCGAGCGGGCCGTGCGCAGTGCCCTCGCGGGCGGAGCCCGCACGCCCGATCTCGGTGGCACGACGACGACCGGCGCTGCAGCCGAGGCCGTCACTCGCCGTCTCGAAAGCGACGTCAATTCGTGAACGCCCCCCCGACCAGCCGCCGCGTCCTGGTCGCGCTCGCCGTCGCGGGCGCCCTCCCGGCCGCCACCCACGCGCAACGCCCGACCACCATGGCCCACCGCTCCACCGTCTATGCCCCGCACGGCATGATCGCGACCAGCCAGCCGCTCGCGACCGCCGCCGGCCTCGCTGTGCTCCAGCGCGGCGGCAACGCATTCGACGCCGCCGTCACCGCCGCAGCCGTGCTCAACGTCGTCGAGCCGATGATGACCGGGATCGGCGGCGACATGTTCGCCCTCGTCTGGGTCGCCAAGGAGCGGCGCCTCGTGGCCCTGAACGCCAGCGGCCGCGCCGGCGCGCTCATGACGCGCGAGGCGCTGCTCGCGAAAGGCCACCGCTCGATGCCTGAGGAAACGGTCGAAGACGTCACCGTTCCCGGGGCGCTGTCGGGATGGGACGCCCTGCTCTCCCGTTACGGCACGATCACCCTCGCTCAGGCGCTCGAGCCCGCCATCGGGTACGCCGAGGAGGGCTTCCCCGTCACGCCCATCATCGGGCGCGACTGGGCCGACCAGGCGGCGAAGCTCGCACGCGACTCCGGCGCCCGAACGACGTTTCTGGTGGACGGCACACGCGCGCCGCGTCCCGGAGAATGGTTCCGTAACCCCGACCTGGCCCGGACCTTCCGTCAGATCGCCGCGCAGGGACCCGCGACGCTGTACGGCGGCGACCTGGGACAGCGGATCGTGGCGCGGGTGCGCGAGCTCGGCGGCTATCTCACGCTCGACGACCTGAAGAGCCACCACCCCGAATGGGTCGAGCCGATCTCGGTGCCGTTCCACGGCTACCGGGTGTGGGAGTTGCCGCCCAACAACCAGGGCCTGGCGGTGCTCGAGATGTTGCGGATGCTCGAGCCGTACGACCTCAAAGCACTCGGCCACAATTCCGCGGCGTACCTGCATCTGCTGATCGAAGCGAAGAAGCTGGCGTACGCCGACCTGGCGCGCTTCGTCGGGGAGCCGAAGTCGCTCACCGTACCCCCTGCCGCGCTGCTCTCGGATGCGTACATAGCGGCACGCCGCGCGCTCATCGACACCGCCCGCGCGGCGGACCGGCCGCAGCCCGGGAAGCCCCTCACGGCGAGCGAGACGATCTACCTCACCGTCGCCGACTCGGCGGGCAACATGGTGTCGTTCATCAATTCGCTGTACGACCTCTTCGGGTCCGGCGTCGTCGTCCCGGGCACCGGCTTCGCCCTGCAGGACCGGGGCGCGGGATTCACGCTCGAGCCGGGACTCCCCAACACCGTGGCGCCCGGAAAACGACCCTTCCATACGCTCATCCCCGGCTTCGTGACCAAACCCGATTCGACCGGGGTGGAGCAGCCGTGGATGTCGTTCGGCGTCATGGGCGGCTCGATGCAGCCGCAGGGCCACGTTCAGGTCCTGCTCAACCTCCTCGTCTTCGGCATGGACCTGCAGGACGCGGTCGACGCCCCCCGCTTCCGCCACTTCGACGGCCTGCGGGTCGCACTCGAACCGGCGATCGGCGACGACGTGCGCCGGCGCCTCGCGGCACTGGGCCACGTCGTCGTCCCCGATTCGAACGTCGCCTTCGGCGGCGCACAGGCGATTCTCCGGCTGCCGCGGGGCTACGCCGCGGGCTCGGATCCGCGCAAGGACGGCATGGCGGCGGGGCATTGAGCGCTCCGACACCCGTCACCGCCCGGCGCGACCTCACCCGCACGCTGCGCCAGGGCGATCTCGTCCTGGTCGTCATTGGGACGGTCATCGGCTCCGGGATCTGGCTCGTCCCCGGCACCGTGCTCCGCAACACCGCGGGCGATCCCGGCGTGGCGTTGCTCGTGTGGCTGGGCGGCGGCATCTGCTCGCTCCTGGGTGCCCTGACCTTCGCCGAGCTCGGCGCGCTCTACCCCGACGCGGGCGGGAGTTACACCTATGTGCGGGAAGCCTTCGGCCGGTTCCCCGCGTTCCTGCTCGGCTGGACCCTGTTTCTCGCGATCAACACCGGATCCACCGCGACGCTCGCTGTAGCCTTTGCGACCTACGCGGGCGAGCTCGTGTCGCTCGGGCCCGTAGGCGGCAAGCTGCTGCCCGTGCTGATGATCGTCGCGGTCTCCGCCGTGAACATCCGCGGCGTGCGCCACGCGGCGACGGTGCAGAACTGGAGCACCGCGGTGAAGGTGGCGGCGATCCTCGCGATCGCCGTAGCGGGGCTCGCCCTCGGATCGGGCGGCCCGGAGTCCAGCGCCCGTGCGTTTGCGACGCCGCTCTCACCCGGCCTGCTGTCGGGCGCCGGCGTCGCGCTGCTCGGAGTGCTGTGGGCCTACGAAGGGTGGATCAACGTGACGAACTCGGCGGGTGAAGCGCTCGACCCGCAGCGCACCTTCGCCCGCGGCATCATCATCGGGACGGCCGCCCTGGTGGCGCTCTACCTGCTCGCCAATATCGGCTACCTCGCCGCTCTCGGACCCGGCGGCGTCGCCCGCTCCCAGCGCGTCGCGGCGGACACCGTCCGCGCGCTGTTCGGGCCGGTCCCCGCGAAGCTCGTGAGCGCCGCGGTGCTCATCTCCGTGTTCAGCGCCGCCAACGGACTCGCGCTCACCGGCCCGCGCATGTACTTCGCCATGGCCCGCGACGGCGTCTTCTTCCGTGCGCTGGGGCAGGTGCATCCTCGCTTCGGTACTCCCGCAATGGCGATCGCCGTCGGCGGGGCGTGGGCGGCGCTGCTCACGCTGTGGGGCAGCTTCGAGCAGCTGCTGACCTACGTGGTGTTCGCGAGCTGGCTGTTCGCGGCCCTGGCGGCGGCGAGCGTGTTCGTGCTGCGGCGGCGCCGTCCCGATGCGCCGCGCCCCTTCCGGGTGCCGGGCTACCCGGTGACCCCGGCCGTCTTCATCCTCGCCGCCGTGGCGATCGTCGCCAACACCGTGGTGGCGCGGCCCGTCCAGGCGCTCGCGGGAGTGGGGATCGTGCTGCTCGGAACGCCGGCGTACCTGTTCTGGCGGCACCGGGCCGCGGCCTGACACGAGCCTGCCCGGGCCATCCCGCCGGCCGGGTTATATTCCCTCCTCTCGCCAGCGGAGTCGTGTTCGTGAAGACCCAAGGCAGTCAAACCGACGTCGTCTTTCTCTCGGGAGTCCGCACGGGCTTCGGCGCCTTCGGCGGCTCCCTGAAGGATCTTTCCGCCATCGACCTGGGCGCGATCGCCGCCCGCCACGCCATCGAGCGCTCGGGCGTCCCGGCCGCCGACATCGGCCACACGATATTCGGCAACGCGCTCCAGACCTCCGCCGACGCGATCTACATGGCGCGCCACGTCGCCCTCAAGGCCGGACTCCCGGTCGAGACGCCCGCGGTCACGGTGAACCGCCTGTGCGGCTCGGGTTTCGAGGCCATCACCCAGGGGGCCCAGCTCATCGTCCTCGGCGAGGCCGAGGCGGTGCTCGCCGGAGGCGGCGAGTCGATGAGTCAGGCCCCCCACGTCGTCCGCGGCGCGCGCTGGGGCCTGCGGCTCGGCCCCGCCCCGCTCGAGGACCTGCTGTGGGAGTCGCTGAAGGACCCGCAGTGCGGCTTCTCCATGGCCGAGACCGCCGAGAACCTCGCCGACAAGTACAAGCTCGGCCGCGCCGAGGTAGACCAGGTCGCGGTGGACTCGCAGCAGCGCGCCAAGAAGGCCTGGGACGACTGCGTCTTCACCGACGAAGTGATCCCCGTCCCGGTGAAGAAGAAGGGGCAGACGGTCGACTTTCGCGCCGACGAGCACATGCGGCCGGAGACGACGCTCGAGGGTCTCGCGGGACTGAAGCCCTACTTCAAGAAGGACGGCGTCGTCACCGCGGGCAACGCGTCCGGGATTTCCGATGGCGCCGCCGCGACGGTCATCGCGAGCGAGGGGTACGCCAAAGCGCACGGTCTGAAGCCGCTGGGACGGCTGGTGGCCTGGGCGGTGGTCGGCGTGGAGCCGAAGTACATGGGGATCGGACCCGCCCCTTCCGCACGCAAGGCGCTCCAGAAAGCCGGCATGACGCTCGCCCAAATGGACCTGATTGAAGTGAACGAGGCGTTCGCGCCGCAGTATCTCGCGGTGGAGAAGGAGCTGGGGCTCGACCGCGCGAAGACCAACGTGCACGGCGGCGCCATCGCCATCGGCCATCCGCTGGCCGCGAGCGGCACGCGTATCACCCTGCACCTGCTGCACGCCCTGCGTCGCGCGGGCAAGCGCTACGGCCTGGGCTCGGCGTGCATCGGCGGCGGACAGGGCCTGGCCGTGATCGTCGAAGCCTTCCCCGCCTGAGAAAGGGGCCCGCATGGGCAACGTCCTCCTGGGTATCCTGGCCGGGGTCGGCTTCTACCTCTTCTCCGGCCTCCGCGTGCTGCGCGAGTACGAGCGCGCCGTCTACTTCTTCCTGGGCCGCTCCTGGGGCGCCAAGGGACCGGGCCTGATCTATCTGCCTCCCCTGTTCGCCCGCATGCAGAAGGTCAGCTTGCGCGTGATGGCGCTCGACATCCCGCCGCAGGACGTGATCACCCGCGACAACATCTCGATCAAGGTGAACGCGGTCCTGTACATGCTGGTGAAGGACCCGGTGAAGGCGGTGATCGGCGTCGAGAACTATCTCTATGCGACGAGCCAGCTCGCCCAGACGACGCTGCGCTCCGTGCTGGGAGAGACGGAGCTCGACGAGCTGCTGGCGAATCGCGAGAAGATCAACGCGATCCTCAAGCGGATCATCGACCAGCGCGCCGAGGACTGGGGCATCGAGGTCTCGGCGGTCGAGGTGAAGGACGTGGACCTGCCGCCCGAAATGAAGCGGGCGATGGCCCGCCAGGCGGAAGCCGAGCGGGAGCGGCGCGCCAAGGTGATCAACGCCGAGGGCGAGCTGCAGGCGTCCGAGAAGCTGGCGCAGGCCGCCGCGATCATCGGCCGGGAGCCGGCCGCGATTCAGCTGCGCTATCTCCAGACGGTCACGGAGATCGCGTCCGAGAAGAATTCGACCACGATCTTCCCGGTCCCGATCGATCTCTTCAAGGGCATCCTCGACACGGTGGCGGGCCGGCGGGCCGACAGCGCCATCCCCGCCCTCCCGGCGCGCGCGGCAGGCGAGTCCCTGCCTGCGAGTCCCGTCGACAAGGAAAAGGTCCGGGCGTAGCCATGGCGGGCGAGTTGATCAGCCGGGAGGCCCTCGACCGGATCATCCAGCGCGCGGCCGAGCTCCAGACCGGCGAGCGCGACATCGGAGAGGGCCTCACCGAAGCGGAGCTCGTCGCGCTCGGCAACGACGTCGGCATCCCCGCCCGTTACCTGAAGCAGGCGCTGCTCGAGGAGCGGACCCGCCTCCCCGAGGAGCGCCGCGAGCGGGGCCTGGCCTGGTCGCTCGTAGGGCCCGGGCGCCTCGACGCGCACCGCGTCGTGCCGGGTGACCGCGCCGGCATCGAGCGGGCGTTGTCGGCCTGGATGGAAAACGAAGAGCTGTTGCGCGTGAAGCGCCGCTATCCCGATCGGATCACCTGGGAGCCGCAGGTCGGATTTATCGCGTCCATGCAGCGGGGGCTCAGGGCCGGCGGCCGCAGCTACGCGCTCACCCGGGCGGTCGAAGTCGCCGGTCAGGTGACGCAGCTGGAGCCGGGATTCTGTCACGTGCGGCTGAGCGCGGATGTGCGCAATCTCCGCCGGGCCCGGATCGGGGGCGCTGCCGTCCTCGCGGGAACCGGGGCCGCCGGGTCGGTCGTGGCGGCGACGCTCGGGGTGCTGTTCCCGTTCCTGGCGTTGCCGGCGCTCGGCTTCGGGGTGCTCGCGCTCACGACGCTCGTCGCCGGCCGCGGCGCCCAGCTGGGGCGGATAGAGGTCGGGCTCGAGCAGGTGCTGGACCGGCTGGAGCGCGGGGAGATCCGGGCCGAGCACGCACTGCCTGGTCCGCGGGCCAGCGCATTCGTGCGGATCGCCGATGAGATCCGCAAACAATTCCAGATCTAACGAGAGATCCATGAGCGACATTCAGCGCGTTGGGGTGCTGGGGTGCGGATTGATGGGAAGCGGCATCGCGCAGGTCGCCGCCGCCGCAGGGTACGACACGATCGTGCGCGACGTGGCGCAGCCGATCCTCGACAAGGCGAAAGCCGGCATCGAGAAGTCCCTCGCCAAGTTCGTGGAGAAGGGCAAGCTCCAGCCGGCGGACCGTGACGCCGCCCTGCGGCGCCTGTCGTTCACCACCGTGACCGCCGACTTGAAGGCCTGCGACGTCGTAGTGGAGGCGGTCACCGAGGACCTCGACGTGAAGAACGCCCTGTGGAAGGAGCTGGACGCTCTGTGTCCCGCCGGGACGATCTTCGCCTCCAACACCTCGAGCCTCACGATCGCGGCGATGGCCGCAGCCACCAAGCGCCCCGACCGGTTCGTCGGGCTGCACTTCTTCAATCCGGTGCCGCTGATGCAGCTGGTGGAGGTCGTGCGCACGGTCACGACGTCGGACGAAGCGTTCAAGCGGGCGTTCGCCTTCGCCCGCTCGCTCGGCAAGGAGCCGGTGGCGGCGAAGGACAACTCCGGGTTCATCGTGAACCTGCTGCTCGTCCCCTACCTGCTCGACGCCATCCGGGCGCTGGAGCACGGCGTCGGCAGCGTGACCGACATCGACAAGGCCATGCAGCTGGGTTGCGGGTACCCCATGGGTCCGCTCACGCTGCTCGACCTGGTGGGGATCGACACCACCTACAAGATCGCGGAGATCATGTTCGCGGAGTACCGGGAGCAGAAGTACGCGCCGCCGCCGCTGCTCAAGCGCATGGTGCTCGCCGGCATGTACGGCAGGAAGAGCGGCAAAGGCTTCTACGACTACTCGGCCAACCCGCCGGTGGTCTCGAGCCTGGGCCTCTAACCCGACTCCAGAGGAGCGACAAACCCGCATGATCGGTTACGACCTGCCACGCCTGCACGCCGCGGTGAACGACCTCCCGGCGGCGCTGCTCCTGGTCGCCGTCCTGTTCGATCTGATGGGGTGGCTGCTGAAACGCGACTCGCTCGTCTGGGCCGGCATCTGGACGCTCTGGGCCGGCGTCGTCGGCGGCTGGGCGGCCGTGATCCTGGGAGAGCTCGCGGAAGACGCCGTCGAGCACGGAGATGCCGCCCATGAGATCATGGGCGTGCACGAGAAGCTCGCCCTCATCACCATGAGCCTGTTCACCCTCGTGCTCGCCTGGAAGCTGGTGCGCCGCTTCCAGCTGCGCCCCACCGAGGATCGCGTGCTCAAGCTGCTCATGATCGTGGGGCTCGTGCTGCTGGTGCGCACCGGCATAGAGGGCGGCGAGCTGGTGTTCGACCATGCAGTTGGTATCCCTACCGCGAAGCTACAGGCGGAGATCCAGGACCGCGCCAAGGGACACCATCACGAGGCGGGTGAGGCGGACGACCACGATGCGGCAGGCGCGATGCCTGATTCGGCGCCGCACACGCACGTGGATCCGCCCGGCACGCCGCCGCATACGCACTGACATGCCGTTGCGGATTGCGGGAAGCGAATTGCGGATTCGCCGTGGGAGTGCCGCTGCCAAGCTGATGGCCCGTGCCCGACCCTTCAGATCCGCATTTGGCCTTCTCCTTGCCGCCTGCTCCCCCGTCACCACCCGGCCGCCCTTCCTTCCCTACCCGCAGGCGCTCGTCATCGTGCTCGACGCGCCCGCGGCCCGCGTCGTTCCCGAAGCGGTGGGGTGGCTCACGAGCCAGGGCCTGCAGGCACAGTGGTCGAGTCCGCAGGACGGGTACGTGGAGACCGCGTGGTACAACCTGCGCACCCACGCCTCGGTGTTCGGCGACGCCGATCCGGGCGACCTCCTCTCCACGGTGAAGATCCGCTGCTGGGCCGATCCCAACATTCCCGGCAAGACCCAGCTCACCGTCGAGGCGGTGTACCGCCCGATGCTCGACCCGTCGCGCCCCGAACGGGATCTCGAGGAAATCGTGCCGCAGGGGTCGGAGGGGTACCGCATCACTCAACAGCTGATCGATGCGCTGAAGCAGAAGTTCGGGACCTGAGCGGTTCTTGAGTCTCCACCTGACCTATATCGGCGGCCCTACGCTGCTGATCGAGTGGAACGGGCTGCGGCTGCTCACGGATCCCACCTTCGATCCCGCGGGCAGCGCGTATCCGACGCCGAGCTACACCCTCCACAAGACGCAGAGCCCGGCGATGGCGCCGCAGCAGCTGGGGCGGGTAGACGCCGTGCTGCTGAGTCACGACCATCACTTCGACAACCTCGATCGTGCCGGACGCGACCTCCTGAGCAGCCTCGGGAGAACGCTCACGACCACCGCCGCTGCCGAGCGACTCGGCGCGGGAGCCCACGGCCTGGCGCCGTGGGATGCATTCCAGCTGACGGGGCCCGATGGCCGCGTGCTGCGCGTCGTCGCCACCCCGGCACGCCACGGACCAGCCCAGGGCGACCGCGGTCCCGTGATCGGTTTCGTGCTGCGCTGGGACGACGAACCGCCACCGCGGCATGCCATCTACGTGTCGGGTGATACCGTGTGGTACGATGGCGTTCAAGAGGTCGCGCAGCGCTTCTCCATCGCTGCCGCGGTCCTGTTTTTCGGGGCCGCGAAAGTGCGCGCGGCCGGTGACCAGCCGCTCACGCTGACGGCCGCGGAAGGGGTCGAGGCGGCGCGAGCGTTCGGCCCGGCGCCCATCGTGCCGGTGCACTACGAAGGCTGGGAGCACTTCTCCGAATCCCGGCAGGACATCGAGGGTGCATTCGCGGCTGCCGGCCTCTCGCGCCGACTGCAGTGGTTGACCGCGGGACAGCGGACGGCGTGGCAATGGCCGCCCGTCGCGTGAATCTGCAGGAGCCCGGAGCCGGAAGTCGTGCTATTCTTCTCGAGCCGTGGGCACCTCCTTTCATGACCTCCGTACCCGCTCCGCGTACTCCGAAGGCGCCGGCATTTACCGCATCCTCCCCGCAGCGGTAACGATTCCCCGCAACACCGATGAAGTGGTGCAGCTGGTGCGCGACTCCGAGCGTCGGGGCGCGCCCCTCATCCCGCGCGGCGCGGGCAGCGGGATGCCCGGCGGCAACATCGGCCGCGGCACCATCGTGGACTGCTCGCGAGGGTTCCGCGCCCTGGAGGTGGATCCCGTCCGCCGCATCGCGCGCGCCGGCGCCGGCGTCACCTGGGCCGAGGTGAACGACGCCGCCCGTCCTCACGGGCTGCGGCTTCCTCCCGATCCCTCCTCCGGCGCCTTCGCCACTTCGGGCGGCATGGTCGCCACGAACGCGTCGGGCCCGCGCACGGTGCGCTACGGCAGCGTCCGCCGCTGGGTCGAGAGCATCGAGATCGTCGGCGCGGACGGCGCGGTGCGCAGCGTCCGCCGTGGGGGCGGCGCGGGGCCCTGGCACCTGAGCCTCGATACCCGCCGCCTCGTCGAAGAGCGCTTCCCGCGCACCGGCAAGAACTCGTCGGGCTACGCGCTGGACGCCTTCGCGGCTTCGGGCGATGAGCTGGATCTGTTCATCGGCGCCGAAGGGACCCTGGGCTTTGTGACGGCCGTCGAGTGGCGCCTCGACCCGATTCCTCCCGCGGCGGCCGGCGCGGCGTTGGCCCTGGACGGCCCGGACAGCCTCGGCGCCGCCGCGAGCTACCTCGTCACCCTCGACCCCTCGGCGGTCGAGCTGCTGGACCGCACCCTGCTGGATTTCGTCGTCGCGGGCGGGGGTGAGGTGCCGCCCGGGACGGATGCACTGCTGCTGGTCGAGTTCGAGCGCGAGACGGAGGCGGCCGCCCGTGGCGCGGTAGGAGACGCAGTCCGCGGACTGAAGGACCTGATCCTCCAGGCCGAGACCGCGATCGACCGGGCCGGGTTGGAGCGTCTCTGGGGAGTCCGGAGGCTGGCGAGTCCGGTGCTGGCCCGGCTCCCCGAGACGCGCCGCTCCCTCCAGGTCGTCGAAGACGGCTGCGTACCGCTCGTCGGTCTGGCCGAGTACGTCGCGGGGCTGCGGGCCGCTGCGGCGCGTCACGAGATCCCGGTCGCGATGTTCGGCCATGCGGGGGACGGGCACGTGCACGTGAACGCCCTGCCGGATCTGAGCGCAGCCGGATGGCGGGAGGCGCTGCACGCACTCTACGCCGACGTGCTGGACCTGCTGCGCGACCTGGGCGGCACGCCGAGCGGCGAGCACGGCGACGGCCGGCTGCGCGCCGGCGTGCTCGAGCGATTCTTCGGCCCCGAGCTGATGAGCCGCTTCCGGGACCTCAAGGCGGTCTACGACCCCAAGTCCATCTTCAATCCCGGTGTTATACTCCCCGCGCCCGATTGGACGCCGCTCGCTGACTTGAAGGTCGGGGATGACGCCGCACGAATCCCCGCGGACATCGCCACCCGGCTGCGCGCGCTCGAGCGCAACGCCGCCTGGAGTACGCCGAAGCTGGAGCTGACCCGGCAACCCTGACACCGGACCCCTGGCACCCGACATCTGCATGGAAATCTTCCGCGCCCCCCGCATCACCCTCATCGCCCGCCCCGAGTTCCTCGAGCCGGCGCATCTCGCCGTGCAATGGCAGGGGGAGGCGACCGGCGGCGAGCGGCTCGCCGAGTTCGCCGGACGCATCTGCTACATGAGCCAGCACAACCCGGCGCAGCGTCCCACCCCGGAGTATCTCGACAACATCAAGAAGCAGGGTCACGGATCGGTGCTGGAGCACGCCGTCTACGTCCTGTTGATCGAGGGGATCAGCCGGTCCTGCTCGCACGAGCTGGTGCGGCACCGTGCGGGGTTCGGTTACTCGCAGCTGTCGCAACGCTACGTGGACGAATCCCATGCCGCGTTCGTGCTGCCGCCCGCGATCCAGGGCGACACGGCGCTGGAGGCGGAGTGGGAGCGCCAGGTGACCGCGGCGCAGGAGGCGTACGTGCGCGCGGTCGAAGCGTTGATGAAGCGCTACGAGTGGGTGAGCGACAAGGTGCACCGGCGCAAGATGGCGCGCGAAGCGGCGCGCAGCGTGCTGCCCAACGCTACCGAGACGAAGATCGTCGTCTCCGCCAACGCGCGCGCCTGGCGCACCATGCTCGAGCTGCGCTGCGGCGAAGGCGCGGAGCTCGAGATCCGTCGCATGGCGATCGCCGCGTTGCGGGTATTGCAGCGGGAGGCGCCGGCGTTCTTCTCCGACTTCGAGATTTACTCCGCGGACGATGGGGTGGAGTCGGCACGCGTCGCGTATCACAAGGTGTGAACGACGTGATCGGTGGTCAGTGGTCGGTGATCAGTAGTCGCTGATGACGAAGCTGACTCGTTGTGCCGGACTCGCTCGCGAGATCCAGACCGTCGACCACTGATCACCGACAACCGACAACTCGCCTCCTGCCTATTGCATATCTCGTCGTCTTGTCATATTCATTCACAGGCACAAGCAGTTAGCGATCCACGGACCGTTCGCCGAACGGCCCCTTTTTTGTAAGGAGGTCACCCGAGACCACATGCGTATCGGTCTCGCGTACAATCAGAAACCCGACCCCGACACCACCGCCAACGACTCGAGTCGTCACAGCGACGTCTACGCCGAGTGGGACGAGCCATCCACCATCGATGCGGTGGAGCAGGCTCTCGGTCTCTTCGGCAGCGTCATCCGCCTCCACGCCGACGCCACGTTTCCACAAAAGCTCGCCCGCGCCCGCGTGCAGCTCGTCTTCAACATGGCCGAAGGCCTCTACGGGCAGAATCGCGAAGCGCACGTCCCCGCGATTTGCGAGTACCTGAACGTCCCGTACACGGCGAGTGACCCGCTCACGCTGTCGCTGTCGCTGAACAAGGCGCGCGCGAAGGAGATCCTGTCCTTCCACGACGTCCCGACGGCCCGCTTCGCGGTGGTGACGGACCTGGTGGACCTGGCCCGGGTGCGGCTGCCGTATCCGCTGTTCGCCAAACCGGTCGCGGAGGGGTCAGGTAAGGGCATATTCGCCAATAACTTATGCCATCACCGCGCGCAGCTGCGGGAGCGCGTCTCTTTCCTCTTAGAGACCTACAGGCAGCCGGTGCTGGTCGAGACCTATCTCCCCGGTCCCGAGTTCACCGTGGCCATCATCGGCAACGGGGACGACGCCTACTGCCTGCCGATCGTGGGGTTCGATTTCTCGACCCTGCCGCCCGGCGCGACGCCGGTCTACGGCTTCGAAGCCAAGTGGATCTGGGACACCGCCGAGCACCAGCTCGACATCTTCGAGTGCCCGGCCCGGATCCCCGAGAAGCTCTACCGCCACATCGAGATCGTCGCCCTCGACGCCTACCAGGCGCTAGGCTGCCGCGACTGGTGCCGCATCGATGTCCGGGTCGACGAGGCGGGCGTTCCCAACGTCGTGGAGCTCAACCCCCTGCCGGGAATCCTTCCCGACCCGCGGATGAACAGCTGCTTCCCCAAGGCGGCGCGGGCCGCCGGGTTCGCCTACGACGAGCTGATTCAGGAAGTCGTCCGGATCGCCTGGAAGCGGGTGACCGGGCGGGAGATCATGCTGCCGGCAGCGGCCGGGTTGCGGGCCGGGGCCACGGCGTGAGGGTATCCATCCTCTACGACCCCGGCGCCGAAGACTGGACGGCCGAGGATATCGCCGGGGTGATGAGGGCCGTCAACGAAATCGATCGCATCTTCGCAGCGATGGGGCATACGGCCCGGAAGCTCCCCGTGCGGCACGACATGCGCTGGTTCTCCGAGGCGCGGCGCTCCGACCTGGTGTTCAACCTGTGCGAGGGGGTCCACGGCTTCTCCCAATGGGAGGAGCACGTGGTGGCGGCGCTCGAATTCGCCGGCGTCCCGGTGACGGGATGCGGCCCGTGGACGATCGCCGCCTGTCGCCGCAAGGCGACCGCGAATGCGATCCTGTCTCAGGCCGGCGTTCCGATCCCGCCCTGGACCATCGCGCAGGGCAAGATCGACGACGCCTTCCCGCTCCCGGCGATCGTGAAACCCGCCGCCGAAGACGCGAGCGCCGGGCTCGACCGGGGTTCGGTCGTCACCGAACGCAAGGCGCTGCGCGCCAAGATCGCCGCCATGACCGAGCAGTTCGACGAAGTGCTGGTCCAGCAGTACGTCCCCGGTCGCGAGTTCAACGTCGGCTTCGTGGGCAGCCGCATTCTGCCGGTCGCCGAGATCGACTTCACCGGCATGCCCGAAGGGAGTTGGCCGATCCTCACGTATGCCGCCAAGTGGCACACCGGATCGGCGGAGGATCTGGGGAGCGTTCCGGTCTGCCCGGCGCCCGTGTCGCAGCGCCTCGCCGATCGCCTGACGCGCGTGGCCGACCTCGCCTGGCGCACGATGCAGGGCAAGGGGTACGGCCGGGTGGATCTGCGGGTGGACGATACGGGCCGTCCCTGGGTGCTCGAGGTCAACCCCAATCCCGACCTGAACGACGACGCCGGGTTGTCACGCATGGCGGCCGCGGCGGGGTGGGACTACCCCGAGCTGATCCGCCGCATCGCCGAAGTGGCGCTGCGCGAAGCCCAGGGCGCCAAGGCCGCGCGTGAGCTGCTCGCTCCGTCCCGTCGAACGCGCGCACCGCGCACGCCTTGAGACGCTGGTGCGCGATACCGGCCTGTTTCGCGAGGCCGAGGTCGCGACGGCGGTCGAGCTGCTGGACGAGGCGCTGGCCGGCGATGACGACTATCGCTTCCTGGGAGCGTTCGACGGCCCCGAGCTGATCGGCTACGCCTGCTGGGGACCGACGCCGGACACGGCGGGCACCTGGGACCTGTACTGGATCGCGGTGGACCGGGCGCGGCACGGCCAGGGGATCGGCACCCGGCTCCTGGAAGCGGTGGAGCGCAGGCTCAGGGCCGACGGCGGCCGGCTGATCGTCGTGGAAACGTCCTCACGGACGGACTATGTGCCGACGCGGGCTTTCTACGAGGCCCGTGGCTACGCCAAGACCGCCACCATTCCGGGCTATTACGCGCCCGGCGACGACCTGGTGATCTACACGAAGGACTTGACGCATGGACATGACCTGGCAGGAGCTGCTTCGTAAGCGCAGCATCGCCTCGCTCGAGGCCCTGGCGGAGCGGTTCGGGCCCGAGCACGTGGGCGACATCGAGCGCCTCAAGGAGGCGGCGGAGAACTTCGAGTTCCGCATCTCGCCCGCCATGGTGGACCTGATCCGCGAGCCGGGCGACCCCATCTGGCGCCAGTACGTTCCCACCGTCCAGGAGCTCGAGATCGAGGACGGCATCGTGGACTCGCTCGCCGAGGACGCCCACTCCCCCGTCCCCAACATCACGCATCGCTATCCCGACCGGGCCCTGTTCCTCGTCTCGCCGGTGTGCGCCTCGTACTGCCGCTTCTGCACGCGGCGCCGCAAGGTGGGCGATCCCGAGAAGATCCCGATGGCGCAGCTCGAATCGGCCTTCCAGTACCTGGCCGAGCACACCGAGATCCGCGACGTCATCATGTCGGGCGGCGATCCGCTCATGCTGTCCGACCGGCGCCTGGACGAAATCTGCGGCCGGCTGCGGGCCATCCCGCACCTCGAGATCCTCCGCATCGGCAGCCGCGTCCCCTGTCACCTGCCGGAGCGCATCACGCCCGAGCTGTGCGCGATCCTGAGGCAGCACCACCCGCTCTACATCAACACCCACTTCAACCACCCCGACGAGCTGACGCCCGCGGCCGTCAGGGGACTGGGTATGCTGGCCGACGCCGGGATTCCCCTGGGGTGCCAGACGGTGCTGCTGAAGGGGATCAACGACGATCCGGCGGTGATGAAGTGCCTGATGCAGAAACTGCTCGCCGCGCGCGTGCGGCCCTACTACATCTACCAGGCCGACCAGGTCGCCGGAGCGGAGCACTTCCGCACGTCCGTCGAGAAGGGCCTCGAGATCGTCCAGGCGCTCCGGGGATGGACCAGCGGACTGGCCGTGCCCCATTACGTGATCGACGCCCCCGGCGGCGGCGGCAAGATTCCCCTGCTGCCCGAGTACGTCCAGTCCATCGACGATGACAAGGTGGTGTTGCGCAACTACGCCGGGAAGACGTTCGTCTACCGGCAGCCGCACGAGACCGGAGCGACAGGGCCCATACCGCTCGAATTCGAGCCGGTGCTCGCCGGGTGACCATGACCCCGAACGCTTGATTCCCGCGCCCGCTCC
>DATGDE010000148.1:0-4867 GCA_035311125.1 Gemmatimonadales bacterium | reverse complement strand
AGCACCTCGAAGGTCGCGCCGGCGACCTCCACCCGATCGCCGACCTTGGGGAGACGCCCCAGCTTCCCGAAGAGGACCCCTCCGATCGTCGTGAAATCGGCGTCGTCGATCTGCAGCCCATAGGTCCGGTTGACGTCCGTGACTTCCGCGCCGCCGGAGAGGACCGGGGCCGCCGCGGCGCCCGCGGCCGTTCCCGCTTCCGGCGGGAGGCGGTCGTACTCGTCGTAGATCTGCCCGACGATCTCTTCCAGCAGGTCTTCCATGGTCACGAGGCCCGCCGTCCCGCCATACTCGTCGAGGACGATGCCCATGTGGACTTTCTGGCGCTTCATATCGGCCAGCACGTCCTCGACTTCGCGCGTACCCGGCACGAACAGCGTGGGGCGCATGATCGCGTCGAGGCGCTGCGCGGGATCGGCGCGGAGCCCGGCGAGGATGGCCTTGGCGTGCACGACGCCGACGATGTCGTCCAGCGACTCCCGGTACACGGGATACCGCGACCGGCCTGCGGCGGCGACGCGGTCGGCCGCCTGGGCGAGCGTGGCGTCGCTCTTGAGCGCGACCATCTGGGTGCGCGGCGTCATGACCTCGCGCGCGTTCTTCTCGCTGAACTCGAACACGCCCTGGATCATGCGCGCGTCCTGTGCGGCGAGGTCGCCGGTCTTCCGGCTCTGCTCGACGAGCATCAGGATCTCTTCGGGAGAGTGCACGCGTTCGCGCTCGCTCATCGGCCGCGCGCCGAAGAGGCGGGTCAGGCCGGTCGCGGAGTTGTTGAGCAGCCAGATGAACGGGTTGGTGACCGTGGTGAAGAGCGTCAGCGGCCCGGCCAGCCAGCGACCCAGCGTCTCGGGGTAGAGCAGGGCCAGGGACTTGGGCACGAGCTCTCCCAGGACGACGTGCAGAAACGTGATCAGCACGAACGCGATCGTGATGGCCAGGCCGTGGGTGGCGAGGACGGCGAGCGCCGGCGGAAGCCCGGCGAACCAGCGAGCGATGGGCTCGGCCAGCGCGGGCTCCCCGATCCAGCCGAGCGCCAGGCTGGTGAGGGTGATGCCGAGCTGCGTGCCGGAGATGAAGCGCGTGATGTTCTGCATCACCGCGCGGGCTCTGACCGCGCGGCGGTCGCCGCGCCGGATCAGCGCCTCGATGCGGGTGCGGCGGGCGGCCACGAGAGAGAACTCCGCGGCCACGAAGAAGGCGTTCGCCGCCACGAGCACCGCCACCGCCGCAAGGCGGAGTCCCAGGGATTCTGCGGCCGGCGCGGGCATGGGAGGGGGAAAGTAGCGGGGCGGGGGGTGACTTCAAGGCGCGAGTTGCACACGCGAGACCCGGCCGCGTATGCTTCCGTGAGAACGCCTATGACCCAAACTCTGCCGCTCGACGTCCAGTGCGCGCACCGTGTGCCGGAGCGGAGCGAAAGCGTCCGCCGGCTGGCGCTGGTGCTCGTGCTCACTGCCGCGGTGATGATCGCGGAGGCCGTCGGCGGGTGGTTCGCCCATTCGCTGGCACTGCTCGCGGATGCAGGCCACATGCTGGCCGACGTGGGCGCGCTGGGTCTCGCCCTGCTCGTGATGCGCATGGCGCAGCGCCCGGCGACGCCGGAGCGCAGCTACGGACTCGTGCGGCTCGAGATCTTCGCGGCCCTGGTGAACGGGACCGCGCTGATCGTGATCGCGGTGGGAATCGGCCTCGAAGCGGTCCGCCGCCTCCAGGCTCCTCCGGTGGTGCACGGCGGGCTGCTGCTCGGCGTCGCCGGCCTGGGGCTGCTGGCCAATCTGGCCGGCGTGACGATGCTCCATCGCGGGCACGATCATTCGCTGAACCAGCGCGGCGCCTACCTGCACGTCCTGAGCGATCTGCTCGGGTCGGTGGGGGCGGTGGTCGCCGGGATCGTCGTGGTGACGACCGGTTGGCGTCTGGCGGATCCCATCGTGTCGCTCGGGATCGGCGTCCTCGTCCTCAACGGCGCCTGGCGGCTGGTCCGCGAGAGTGCGGATGTGTTGCTCGAAGCGACGCCGACCCACATCGGCCTCGGGACGGTACACGAGCGCCTGGCCAGCCTGCCCGGGGTGAGCTCAGTGCACGACCTCCACGTCTGGACCCTCACGAGCGGGGTCATCGCGATGAGCGGGCATCTGGTGGTCCGGAACCCGGAGCAGAACCAGGAGATCCTGGAGGCGGCCCGGGCGCGGCTGGAGGAGCTGGGCATCCACCACGTGACCGTGCAGATGGAACGGGACGTCCTGTGCGATTGACCTTGTATTTTTAGGATCCTCTCCCTATACTGCCGCCCTCGCAACCCACACTCGTCAGGACGTAGCTCCTTGCAGATCCGCAACATCGCCATCATCGCCCACGTCGATCACGGGAAGACGACCCTCGTGTCCCAGATGCTCCGGCAAGCCCGAGCGCTGCGACACGGGGCCACGGGTTTCCTCGATACCGGGATCGAGGCCGAGCGGGGCATCACGATCCTTTCGAAGAACACGGCGGTCCGTTGGGGCGAGACGAAGATCAACATCGTCGACACGCCCGGGCACGCCGACTTCGGGGGCGAGGTGGAGCGCATCCTCCGGATGGTGGACGGGTTTCTGTTGCTGGTGGACGCGGCCGAGGGACCGATGCCGCAGACCAGGTTCGTGGCCGGGAAGGCGTTGGCGCTGGGGCTCAAGCCGATCGTGATCATCAACAAGATCGACCGGCAGGACGCCGAGCCCCTGCGGGTGCACGACGAGGTGCTGCAGCTGTTCCTCGACCTCGAGGCGACGCCGGAGCAGTTCAACTGCCCGTTTCTGTACGCCTCGAGCCGGCAGGGCATCGCGACGCGGGATCTGGGAGTTCCCGGCACGAGCCTGGTGCCGTTGTTCGAGACGATTCTCGAGACCGTGCCCGCGCCGTCGGGGGATCCCGATGGGCCGCTCCAGATGCTGATCTCGACGCTCGACTACTCGTCCTACCTGGGGCGCATCGGGATCGGGCGGATCGAGCGCGGGCGCGTGCGGGTGGGCGAGACGGTGGCGCTGTTGCCGCTGGGCGCGCCCGGTCCGGTGGGGGACGGGAGCTACGAGCAGGCGCGGGTGGTCAAGCTGTTCGGCTTCGAGGGGTTGGAGCGTGTGGAGCTGGCAGAGGCGGCCGCGGGGGAGATCGTGGCGCTGGCCGGGCTCGCCGGCGTGGAGATCGGAAAGACGGTGACCGCGCCGGACCACCTGGAGCGGCTGGCGGGGATCGCGGTGGAAGAGCCGACGATTTCGGTGGATTTCCGGGTGAACGACGCGCCGTTCGCCGGGCGGGAGGGGAAGTATGTGACCGGGCGGCAGCTGCGGGATCGTCTCTATAAGGAACTGGAGCGCAACGTGGCGTTGCGGGTGGAGGACACCGAGGACCCGCAGACGTTCACCGTATCCGGCCGGGGCGAGCTGCATCTGGGGATCCTGATGGAGACGATGCGGCGGGAGGGCTTCGAGTTCCAGGTGAGCCGCCCGCGGATCATTCCCCGCGAAGGCCCGAACGGGGAGCAGCTCGAGCCGTACGAGGAGCTGCTGATCGACTGTCCGGAGGGGTATCTCGGTGTGGTGATGGAGAAGCTGGGGCCGCGGCGGGCGACGATGAAGGACATGCGAAACCCGGGGGTGGGCTCGGTGCGCCTGCGGTTCGCCATTCCGGCGCGGGGTCTCCTGGGGTACCGTTCCGAGTTCTTGACGGACACGCGCGGAACGGGAACTATGCATCACCGGTTCCTCGAATACGGACCGTGGGCGGGGCCGCTCTCGGGACGGAGCCGCGGGGTGATGGTGGCCGACCGGGAAGGCGTGGCGGTGGCGTACGCGCTCTTCAATTTGCAGGAGCGTGGCACCATGTTTCTGAAGCCGGGGGACCCGGTGTACGAGGGCATGATCGTCGGGGAGCACGTGCGGCCCGGGGATCTGGACGTGAACGCGACGAAGGAGAAGAAGCTGACGAACATGCGCACCACGGCGTCGGACGAGATGGTGATTCTGGAGCCACCCCGCCAGATCACGCTCGAGCTGGCGCTGGAGTACATCGAGGACGACGAGCTGATCGAAGTGACGCCGTCGTCGGTACGGTTGCGCAAGCGCGAGCTCCAGGCGAACGCGCGGCGCAAGCTGGCCCGCTCGCTGCGGGCGATGGACGAGTAGGCGGACGAGAGACGCTCGGGTCCCGCCGCTGCGGGATCCGCAACCGCAACTGCAACCGCAACCTCAGCCGGGGGTGACGATGCTGGCCGTGGCAACGTCGATGGCGTGGTCGCTCAAGCGTCGCAGCGACGACATCGACGAGGAGTTCGAGGACTTCGAAGAGGACAAGGAGTTGGAGGAGGACTTCGACGACGAGCTGGACGAGGACGAGCTGGACGATGAGGAGGGGGAAGACCTCGACGACTACGACGACCTCGACGACGAGTTCGACGACGAAGACGAAGACGGCTTCCGGCCGAAGAAGGGTCCGAAGCGCGAATGGGACTGACGGCGGGGCCTGTAGCTCAGGTGGTTAGAGCGCACGCCTGATAAGCGTGAGGTCGGTAGTTCAACTCTACCCAGGCCCACTAAGGAGTTAGCCCCTCTCGGGTCGTGCCCGAGGGGGGCTTTTCCCATCCAAACCCATACTGACTAGGCCGGACAGGGCCGCACAGGTCCGCACTAGGGTCGCACCGGCGCGACACCCCCGAACAAATCCCGTGCTGCTTCGGTGTGAACCTCGCATGGACTACTACAGGAGGGACACGACTACCGAACCGGGGAGAATCCGCAAATGGCCACCAGCCCGAGTGAGAAGTTGCCGCGCCTGCTCACGGTGCGCGAGTTGAGCCAGACGTTAGGCATGCCGAAGTGGAGGATCTACGAGTTGC
>DATGDE010000147.1:0-3954 GCA_035311125.1 Gemmatimonadales bacterium | reverse complement strand
ACCCCCGACCAGTACGGCTCGCCGTCGATCCAGAAGTTCTGATAGAACCCGCCGTCGTCGCGCTGCGCGACGGCCAGGTAGATGAGCGCGCGCAGCGGCTGTTCCGTGTGACCGGAGGCGAGGAGTCCGATCGCGCTGTTCACCATGTCGCGCGTCCACACGAGATGATATCCCCCGAGGTCCTCGTCGCCTTTCACTTCGCCCCAGGGGATCGAGAGCGAGGCGATGGTGGCGCCGGGATAGGTCTTGTCCTCGTGCGCCAGCAGCAGGCTGTGACTCACGTGATACAGCCGCCCCCCGTCACCCGAGGACGATCCCAGCGGCTCGATGCCGCGGCAGGCGCGGGCCCACTGCGCCACGAAGCGCTTCGCGTGCTCGGCGAAGGGGAAGCCGAGCGACTGGAACAGGGTCGTCAGCGCGTTGTGGAGCGTGTCGCCGAAGGCGAGGCCGAGCACGAAGTCCCGGCCGCGCGCCAGGTCGAGCTCTCCCGTGAGCGCGATGTTGCCGTCCGGAGCGGCGTCGAACTCCCAGTCGAGGGCGTAATTGTCGGCGAGATCCGTCCACCCGTCCGAGCGCCCCACGTATCCCACGGAGCAGCGCGCGAACGGGATCGTCGCGCCCAGGGCGAGCCACGTCCCGCCCTTGTGGGCCACGAGCGCCAGGCGCCCCGACTGCTCCGCCACGAAACCCGAATTGCCCCAGCCGCCGACCTCGAGGTGCGGCGCCAGCAGCGCGAACAGCCTGAGCCGGTCCTGCAGCTCGGGGCGGACCACGAGCCGCGTGCGGATCAGCACGCACGACTGGTGCGGATCGCAGATGACCTGCTTCTCGATCCGGTAGCGGCCGTCGGGATCCTCGTTGGTGAGCGACACGCCGAGCGCGTGATCGCTCACGTACTCGCGGGTGCACGCCAGATGCCGCTCGTCGTGGAGGAACGTGAGACCGTCCGTCACCAGGTACTGGAGGTCGCGGATCTGCGGCCGATCCACGGTGGGGTAGTAGACCTCGTTCAGCATGCCGCGGGACAGCGTGAACCACACGCGACTCGACGCGGCATTCGCCGTGCCGATGGCCTCCTTGGCGCTGCGCGTCCAGCGGGGCTCGATCCCCGGCTGGCCGAAGGCCGGACGGGCGCTGCGGAGTATGGTCATGACTGCTCCGGCCCGGCGCCGTGAGCCGCAACCGCCGCGGCGCCGAGCAAGCCGACGTCGGGATTGACGACGACGTGGACGGGAACGCGCGCCACGAACGCGGCGAGGCGCCCCTTGGCGCGAAACGCGGCCAGAAACGGCCCGGTGCGGAGTCGCGCGACGATCCGCGGAGCGATCCCGCCGGCGATGTACACGCCGCCCGTCGCGAGTACAGTGAGGGCCAAATCGCCCGCTTCCGCGCCGAGCAGCGCGGTGAACCGGTCGAGCGCGGCGACGCACAGGTGATCCGTGCCCGCCAGACCGTGGCGCACGATCACGGCGGCGGGATCCTGCTGGCCCATCTCATCCCGCACGACCGCGGCTTCGACGCCGGAGCCGGCGGCCACGAGATGCCGGTAGATCGCGATCAGACCGGGCCCCGAAACGACCCGCTCGACGGAGACATGTCCGAACTCGTCCTGCAGCGCCCGGCGCAACCCCCACTCGATATCGTCGCGCGCGGCGAACCCCGCGTGCCCGCCCTCCGACGCGTGGACGCGATAGCCGCCGGCGTCCCACGTGAGAAACGACTCCCCGAGTCCTGTGCCGGCGCCGATGAGCGCGATCGGGCCGTGGGCGACCGGCTCTCCCCGCTGGAGCGTCTCCACGTCCTTCGCCCCGAGCAGGGCGAGCCCGTGGCCGACGGCGTCGAAGTCGTTGATGATCGATGTATGGGCGATGCCGATCGCCGCGGCCAGCTCACGCTCGTCGATGGTCCACGGCAGGTTGGGCGGCCGGCCGACGCCGTCGATCACGCGCCCGGGGATGCCGAAGCACGCGGCCTCCAGCGTCGCTTTGGTGTCCGCGAGAAAGGCCTGCGCGATCGGGGCGAGGCCCGGAGCGTCCTTGGAAGCGGACCGCTGCTCCCGTTCGACGCGCGCTCGCACCCCGTCGACCGCGACGATCGCGAGCCGCGCGTTCGTCCCACCGATGTCGCCGGCGAGCACTCTCACGGCGCGCGCGAGCGCCAGGCGGCCGCCGCCGCTGCGTCCATGACCCAGTCCCCGTGCAACGCGAGCTGGCTCGGCACCTCGCGCGGCTGATAGGGGCCTGCCAGGGCGCGGGCGACGGCCGGCGCCTTCTCAGCCCCACTCACGAGCACGACGATAGTTTCGGCCGCGGCGATCACGGGTGGCGTGATGGTGAGCCGGAGCGCCGGCGGCGTCGGCCCGCGCACCGGAACCACGCGGCGGACCCGCTCGTCGAGCGCGGGCGATCGCGGGAACAACGAGGCGGTATGACCGTCAGGCCCTACGCCGAGCAGCATCAGGTCGAGCCGGGCCGGCAGGACGCGCGCGTAGTCCGCCGCCGCGGCATCGCGGTCGCGCCGTTCGCCCCGCATCGGATGCGTCCGGGCCGCGAGGTCCGGCACGCCCGACAGCAGGGTTTCGGCCACCATGCGGTAGTTGCTGCCGGGGTCATCGGGAGGCACGCACCGTTCGTCGGTGAAATACAGATCGACCTGCTCCCAGCAGACCTGGCCGACCAGCGGCGGTCGGACCAGACACGCATACACCGGCCGTGGCGTCGCGCCGCCCGCGAGGGCGACCGAGCAGCGTCCCCGATCCCGGACGACCCGGGCCAGCGTCGCCGCGATCCTGCCGGCCGCGGCATCCACGAACGCGGCGTGATCCGGGAGCACGACTCGCTCACCTTCCGCGCGGGCTCCAGACGGCGCCGTCACGGAGCCGCTTTCTGCGGAGCCGGGTTGTGCCAGCCGCCATCCGCCGCGATGAGCGCGTCAGCCGCCTTGGGTCCCCAGCTGCCCGGCTTGTACGGCCGCACCCGGGGATGCGTCTTGAGGACGCGATCGACCACGGCCCAGGCGGCCTCCACCGCGTCTTCGCGAGTGAACAGGGCGCCGTTGCCGGCCATCGCGTCGCTCAGCAGCCGTTCGTACGGCGCTTCCTCTCCCGGCTGCTCTTCGACCAGATAGAGCTCTCCCTGGTCACCCACGTACTCCTTCCCGGCGCGCTTGACGCGGGCGGCGAGAGCCACCGCCGAGTTGGGCGAGAGCTGGAAGCGCAGATAGTTGGCGCGACCGTTCACCGGCGCGGAGTCCGCGAAGAGACGTTGCGGCGGCGGCTTGAGCTGGACCAGCACCTCGGCGCCATTCTCCGCCAGCAACTTGCCAGAGCGCAGGTACCAGGGCACTCCCTCCCAGCGCCAGGAGTCGATGAACAAGCGCAAGGCGCAGAACGTCTCGACGTCCGAGTTGCGCGCCACGGCCGGCTCCCGGCGGTAGCCGTCGTACTGGCCGCGTACCAGGTCGGCGGGTTGCAGCGGGCGCATGGCCCGGAAGACGGCCGCTTTCTCGTTGTGCACGGCGCCGTACCCCCGGTACGGCGGCGGCTCCATGGCCAGCAGCGCGACGATCTGAAACAGATGGTTCTGGATCACGTCGCGCAGGCAACCGGCGGTCTCGTAGAATGCGCCGCGTCCGTTCACCCCGAATTTCTCGGAGAGGGTCACCTGGACGCTGGCCACATAATTCCGGTTCCAGATGGGCTCCAGAAACGAGTTGGCGAAACGGAAGTACAGGATGTTCATGATCGCTTCCTTCCCGAGGAAGTGATCGATGCGGAAGATCGAGTCTTCCGGGAAGACCGACCGCGCGACGCGGTTGAGCTCCCGCGCCGAGGCCAGGTCGCGTCCGAACGGCTTCTCGACGATGACGCGAGCTCCGTGGGCCAATCCGGCGGCGCCGAGGCCGCGAATGACCGCGGGGAACAGGGCCGGCGGTATGGCCAGGTAAAACACCGGG
>DATGDE010000146.1:0-3234 GCA_035311125.1 Gemmatimonadales bacterium | reverse complement strand
CATATAATAGAGCATGGCTACTCTACGATTCCCCGGCCGGCGGCTCGCGCTCGCGGTACTGCTCGCCGGCGCGCCGGGCGTGGCCGCCGCGCAGCGGTCTGCCCCGTCCACCCCCGGCCTTCTACGGGTGTGCACCGACCCGAACAACCTCCCCGTCTCCGATTCGCTGAACCAGGGCGTGGAGAACAAGATCGCCCAGCTCATCGCGGACACGTGGCACTCCAAGCTCGAGTACGTCTGGTGGCGGCAGGGCTTCGGCTACTTCATGCGCGGGCTCAACGGTCTCTATTGTGACGTCGAGATCAGTGCGCCCGAAGGCATCGACATCGTCGCCACCACCCGGCCCTACTACCGCTCCTCCTACGTCTTCGTGTATCGGAAGGACAGCGGGCTCAACATCACCTCGCTCGACGACACCGTACTCAAGCACCTGAGGATCGGCATCAACATGGTAGGCTCGGACGGCGACGCCTCGCCGCCGGCCGAAGCGCTCAAGAGCCACGGGGTCGTCGGCAATCTGGTGGGCTTCACGACCTTCTTCAGCGACATCAACCCGGCCGGGGCCGTCATCAACGCGGTGGCGGACAAGAAGGTCGACGTCGCCATCGTCTGGGGGCCGATCGCGGGGTACTTCGGGGCCAAAGTGCAGACCCCGCTGGTGATGAATCCCATCCTTTCCGACCCGAAAACCGGGATCCCCTTCTCGTTCAGCATCGCGATGGCGACGGGGCGGCGGAACAAGGCGCTGCGTGACAGCCTGCAGACCTTCATCGACCAGAACCGGGACAAGCTCGACGGGATCCTCCGCTCCTTTGGTGTTCCGCTGTTGCCCCTCGCCGACTCGTCCGCCTCCGCGGGGGCGTCCAGCGCGAAGACGGGGCGGTAACCGCCCCCCCGGCGGTCCCGTCGCCTTTCGAGCCTCCTCCCTCACCCCGGACCGTCCCCCCATGGTCGCACGCTTCGCTCCCGCCGTCATGGCCGCCGCCCTGGTTCTCGGCGTCGGGCCGGCGGCCTGCCAGGCGCCGGCCCCCGCCGGCCGCCTGACCGTCGCCGACGTCAAGGCCAAGATCGCCGCGGCCACCGAGAAGACCCCGCCCGACTTTACCGGCGCCGATATGACCGGGCTCGACCTGAGCGGGATCAACTTCCGGCGGGCGAATATGACTCGGACTCGGCTCGCCGGGGCCAGGGCGGTCAAGACGGATTTCTTCAGCTGCGATTTCACCGACGGCGTGCTCACCGACGCCGATCTGCGCCAGGCGAACCTCGACGGCACCGTGCTCCGCCGCGCCAATCTGCACGGAGCGAACCTCGAGGGAGCAAGCCTGTTCGCCACCATCATCGAGAAGGCCGACCTGAGGGGCGCCAACCTGACGAAGACGCGCATCATCGGGTACTTGAAAAACGCCAACCTTGCGGGCGCCGTCCTCCGGGACGCCAACATCGGCGCCGACCCGGGGAATCAGTCGATGGGCGTGATGCGAGCCACCTTCGTCGGAGCCGATCTGAGCGGGGCCGATTTCTCAGGCGCGAATCTGTTCAAGGTCGACTTCTCCTACGCCAATCTCTCCGGAGCCAAGCTGGTGAACGCCGACATGAGCAACGGCGACCTGGTGCAGACCGACTTCTCCAAGGCGGACGTAACCGGCGCCAACTTCGCGAAAGCGGACATCAACGGCGCCAACTTCCGCGGCGTGGTCGGGCGCGCCCAGAGCAAGGGGCTCGACCAGGCCCGCAACCGCGACAAGGCAGTCTTCGATGCGAACTAGAGTCCTGATTCTGGCCGCGGTGCTCGCGGCCGCCTGCACCGGCTCCCGCAAGGAGGCCGATCAGGCATCCGACGTCTCCGCCGCACCCGCTGCTGCCGCCACGCCAGAGGCCGCGGCGACACCCGGCGGCCTCCTCGTCTACGTCTCCAACGAGGACTCCCGCGAGCTGAGCGTCCTGGACGAGACGACCGACCGCCTGGTGGCGACCATCGAGGTGGGAACCCGACCGCGCGGGGTGCACGCGACCGCCGACGGAAAGACCATCTTCGTCGCGCTGAGCGGCTCCCCCAAGTGTCCGCCGACGATGCCCGACGCCGAGTGCGAAAAGCTCAAGGTGGACAAGAGCAAGGACGGCGTGGCGATGGTGGACGCCGCCACCCGCAAGGTGGAGCGGATTCTACCGGGCGGGTCCGACCCGGAGAACTTCGACATCTCTCGCGACGGGACCCGCCTCTACGTGTCCAACGAGGACGCAGGCACCGCCTCCATCGTGGATATCGCCTCGGGCAGGATCGTGTCGACGGTCAAGGTGGGCCAGGAGCCGGAGGGCGTCGGGATCCAGCCGGACAACAAGGCGGTGTGGGTGACCGGCGAGACCGGCCACAATGTTACCATCATCGACACGAAGACCGAGAAGGTGCTGGGCGCCGTCGAGGTCGGCATGCGCCCGCGCGGCATCGCGTTCAGCCCCGACGGCGCCCGCGCGTACGTGACCTGCGAGGTGGACGGGACGGTGTGGGTGATCGACGCCCGCACCTACAAGAGCATCGCGACGCTCACGATGCCCAAGGGCTCGAAACCGATGGGGGTCGCGGCGAGCCCCGACGGCCAGCGGGTGTATGTCTCCACCGGGCGCGGCGGGAATGTGGTAGTGCTCGACGCGGCGAAGAACGCGATCCTGGACACCGTGGCCGTCGGCAAGCGGCCGTGGGGCATCGCCCTTACGCCGGACGGACGCAAGCTGTACAGCGCGAACGGCCCGTCCAACGACGTCACGGTGGTGGACACCAAGACGCTCAAGGTCATCGGGCACATCCCCGTCGGCAAGGCGCCCTGGGGGGTGACCGTCGCTCCCGCCCCGGCGGCGGCGGCGACCAGTTGACCGGGACGCGGCGGGCTGTAGGGCGGGCGCTCGCGGCGGCGATGGTGGCCCAGCTCGCCGCGGGCGAGCGCGCCCACGCCCAGGCGCGAGAACAGCCGGCTGCTGTAGAGAGGATCGAGATCACGGCCGATGCCAGACAGGCGCTCCATGCCGTCTGGCAATCCAGCGTGGCAGCGAGAGCGGAGCGCGCTGCCTGCATCGGAGGCGACCGGCAGGGCGGCGTCGCCCACAGCACCCGGGTGCTCTCGCTTCAACCCTCGGCCGCCGATTCGATGGGGGTGGCCGCGTCCGTCTCCATCGAGCGGTGCGGACCGCCCGACTGGTTCGGGACCGCCCACACCCACATCGCCCTGCGCGACGGCC
>DATGDE010000145.1:0-11987 GCA_035311125.1 Gemmatimonadales bacterium | reverse complement strand
TTTGACACTTCACAATGTCTTCCTGCATGTCACGGTGCTGGACCCGTCAGGCAACCCCGTGCCCAATACCTCGCTGTTCGCGACCGGCAGTGTCTCTATCGACCTGTTCTCAGGCGGTCCCGCCACCGGTAGCATGAGCACTTCCGGTACGACTGACGCCTCCGGGGCGGCCCAACTCTCCCTCCTGCCCGGGGCGTCCATTACCATCACCGCCAGTCCACCGCCCGGACTGCCGCAGACCAGTGTCACCATATCCGTCGCGACCGATGCCACCATCACGATTCAGCTGGGAGGGCCGTAGGAACGTGAGAACTATCGGGGAACGACACGATCTTCGTCGCCGCGAAGGATGCGACGGCGCAGCGGCGGTTGGTGAGGGACCTGAAGAAGCTGACCGCGGCGCGGGTGGCGTGAGGTCGCGCAGCGGCTCCTAGCGGTTGAGCCAGTACGAGAGTTTGACGAGGAACGTGTTGTCCGCCCGCAGGTCGAAGAGATTGCTCAAATCGCCGGTGAACCCCGCCGTGCCTTCCGCAGCGGCCGTTCCCTGACGCCCCTGGGTCCAGACGACGAACAGGATCGAGTTGGGCTTGTACTCCCAGCGGAATACCACGCTCGAGCGGAATTGCATGTACCGGAACCCGCCCGGAGCGGCCGCCGTCGCCGCGTCGTAATACGGCCGGAACCGCTCATCGTAGCGCGCAGCGCGTGGCGTCGCCGACAGCTCGCGCAGATCGCTGAAGGTTCCCTTCGAGACGAACGGCTGCCCGTACACCTGCAGCGTCATGACGGGCGAAATCGTGTAGTTCACCCGCGTCGTGATCGCCTCCGTCGTCTGGCGCAGCCGGGCAAACCCGTAATGGGTCGCTCCGAGTGTGTCGGTGACGTTGCCGTACCACTGGTAGCCGTTGTCGTTCTTCGACCAATCGAGGGAGGCCGTGGCGAGGAGGCGGGTGGACAGTTTGACGCTCACCCCGGGACTCACCGCGAGCGAGCGTCCATGACCGGCACCGCCGCGGAAGACGTTGACCGAGAGCGTCGGCACCGTCTGGCGGCGGTCGTCGCCGCTGATGTAGACCCAGGGCGCGATGTAGGGATCCTGACGCACCGCCGGCCCCCCCCGCGCCCCGCGATCGTCGTATGTCGCGCCGATCTGTCCCCACGTCCCACCGAAGTGGACGCCCCAGTTGTTCCGCAGCGTGACGTTGAGGTTGGTGTTCGCCGCCCGCTCGAGCGGCAGCCCCTCCGTGGTCCAGATCTGCCACCAGTTCCAGTTCCACTGGAAGCTCTGGTAGAGCCGGCGCACGTTGCGGTCGAAGTACCCGACCCAGGTGGACCAGTTGCGCGAGCCCGCCCGCTGCAGATAGCCCAGGTCGTTGATCTCGAAGCCGGGCGAGCGGCGCTGCCACGCGGTCTCGAACTGGGTATGATGTCCCGCCACCTTGGCGAGCTTCAGCTCCTCCGCGTCGCCCGACAGAACCGTCCGGGTCGTGTCGTACGGGAGTCCGGCATCGGGGCGCTGATAGTAGTGTACCGGGCTGCGCTGCAGATCCGCGATGACCGGGGCACTTCCCGACACCCGGCTCCCGGAAAGCAGTGCCGAGACCTGGTAGGTCCGGTGGAGGAGCCGCTGGCGGAAAGAGACCGCGCCCGCATACGAGCTGGCCGGGAGGTACGGCCTGCTCCACGCGTCGAGTCCGCGGTTGACTGAAGTGACGATGGCTCCGACGGTCCCTTCTCCCCCGTCGTAGTCCTGGTCGAGCCGGAACACCCCGTAGTTGGTTGCCGGCTCGATCGTCTGGCCTGCCACGCCGGTCGTCCTGCGCGTGACCGCGTCGAGCGCCCCGACGCGGAGACCACCCCCGAGGCGTCCGGTGAGCTTGGCGGCGCCGAGGATCGTGGTGAAGGCCGGAGACGTCGTGTCGCCGTAGGTGCTCGCGAGCTCCGGCGCCCGGCCGATGCGGCGGCTGTAGAACAGCCCTTCACTGTTGCAGTTCACGTTGTTGCAGTTGATGGAGACGTCGAACAGGCCCCGGCCCGATACGAAGAACGGGCGCTTCTCGGGGAAGAACGTCTCATAGGCCGTGAGGTTGAGCACGCCGGGGTCGGCTTCCACCTGCCCGAAGTCGGGATTGATCGTGGCGTCGAGGGTGAGGTTGGAGGCCACGCGGTACTTGAGATCGGCGCCGAGCGAGACGTCCTGTTCGCGGCCGAAGCCCGTCCCTTCGATGCGCGACGCGTTCTTGGTCACGACATACGGCGCCGCTTCCAGTCGCCGCGGAGCCTCCAGGTCGTCGAGCCCCGTGACCTCGGCGAACTGGGAGACCAGCCCCGCCGCCGACTGGCGGAACAGCGGCCAGGCGAGCCGCTCGTTGTAGCGGTAGACGTCGCGGTCGATGGCGACTCCGAAGGTGTGCTGCCGCTCCGACCCGTACCGGAGCTGCGACAGCGGGATGCGGAACTCCGCCGTCCAGCCGCCCGAATCGATGCTCGTGGCCACGTCCCACACGCCGTCCCATGCGGGGTCCTCGTTGCCGTCGTCGTAGATCGCGGCGTCGTAACGCCCCCCGGCGGCGGTGACGCCGAACTCGAAACCGGTACGGCGGTCGTGGTAGGAGTCGATCAGCAAAATGACCCGGTCGGACTGCGGAAACTCGTCGCGGCGCCCGATCAGGCGGATGATGCTGTCCGGGTGGGGATCGAAGCAGCGGATCAGCACGTACAGATTCGAGTGGTCGTAGGCTATCGTGGCTGCGGTAGAAAAGCGCGCCGGCTTTCCTTCCGTGGGGGACCACTCCTGGAAATTCGTGATGGTCGGGGGGCCCTGCCAGATCGCGTCGTTGCTTCGCCCGTCGATGACCGGGGGTTGCGCGGCCCGGACGGCCCGCGCCGTCATCCTCGCAGGCGGCGCGGCGCTCACGCTGTCGGTGAGTCGTTGCGCGTGTTGGACCCGTGGACTCAGCAGCAGGACGGCAAGGGCCGGTAGTTCGAGCATTCGTCCCCAGGACGAGCGGAAAGCCTCTCCTACGGCGGCGGAGTGGCTTCGGTTTCGCCACCCGATCCCCGGGGCCGATTCAGGGCACCGGCCGGATCCGGACCGCCTGCCCGCCCCCGGGCGCCAGCACCATATGGAAGCGCGACAGCGCGGTGACGGGCCGCCGCGAGATCGCGACCGGGAGCGGATTCGTGAGCCAGTTCGCCCCGGGTCCGTCCGCATAGACCTCGGCGACATACCGCCTGCCGCGCTCGAGGAACGAGAGGGGGAAGTCGAACGTGCGGCCCTGCTCGTCGGTGATGGCGCCGAGGAACCAGGTCTTGCCGCCGCGCTCGCGGCGGGCGACCACCACGTAGTCGCCGATCCGGCCGTCGATCACCCGGGTCGTGTCCCAGTCCACCGCGACGTCGCGGATGAACTGGAAGGCGGGCTGATTGGCGTAGTTCTCCGGGAGGTCGGCCGCCATCTGGAGCGGCGAGTAGATGACCACGTAGAGCGCCAGCTGCTTTGCGAGCGTCGTGCGCACCCGCGGCTCTTCCGGGCCGTGCGCGTGACCGCTCGAGCGCTCGAGCAGATCGAAGATCCCCGGGGTGAAGTCCATCGGACCATCCAGCAGGCGCGTGAAGAAGAGGATCGTCTCGTGCTCCGGCGGGTTGCCGCCGTCGCCGCTCCACGCGTTGTACTCCTGTCCGCGCGCGCCCTCGCGGGTCATCATGTTCGGGAAGGTGCGGCGCTCGCCGGTGTCGTGCATCGGCTCGTGCACGTCCAGCATGATGCCGTACTTCGCAGCCTCCTCGATCACGTGGCGATAGTGCCGCACCATGTATTGCGAATAGTGCGAATGCCCCTCGCTCGTCAGGTCGGTGACGTAGCCGCTCTTGATGGCGTCGAGCCCCAGCGAGTGGTACAGCGTGAACGCGCTGTCCAGCTGACGCTCGTAGTTGTCGATCCCCCCCGACGTCTCGTTGTGGACGATCAGCCGCACGCCCTTCGCCTTGGCGTAGCGGGCCACTTCGGCGAGATCGTAGTCGGGGTAGGACCGGGTGAACGAGAACGCGTCGCGGTTCGCGATCCAGTCGCCGTCCCAGCCCGTATTCCACCCTTCGACGAGCACGCCCCCGAACCCGTTGGCCGCCGCGAAATCGATGTACCGTTTCGCATTGGCCGTTGTCGCCCCGTGCTTCGGCCCCGAGCTCCAGGTCATGGCGCCGATGTGCATCCCCCACCAGATCCCCACGTACTTCATCGGGTGGATCCAGTCAGTGCTCGCCAGCGCGTTCGGCGGATTGAGGTTGAGACCGAGGAGCGAGGGCGCGAGGTCCGTGACGCGATCGGCCAACTGGATGGTGCGCCACGGCGTCACGAGCGGCGTATGGCCGCGCACCTTCACCCCGTCGGCCCACGGCGACAGCGCCGCGTGCAGCGTGCGGCCTTCCATGCGCGGCCCCGCGAGGAACATGCGCGCGTAGTCCACGAGGTTCGCTTCGTGGATGACCATCACCGTGTGGCCGTCGCGCAGCTCCAGCGTGAGCGGCGTCTGCACGCTGTCCAGGGTGCTCACCGGCCCCGATGAGAACAGCTCCTCGGAGCGGTCCTTGCGCGGCCAGTTGGACGGGATCCACCAGGCGCGCGCGTTGTCCGCCAGGGCGAACTCAGTGAGCTCATCGGAGATCTCGAACGCGCCGAGACCCGGCTGCTCGGGGATCTCGTAGCGGAACCCGACGCCGTCGTCGAAGGCGCGCACCCGGAAGATGAACCGACGGTGCGGAGCCGCCGTCTCCTCCACGGAAACGGCCATTTCGTTGTGGTGGTCGCGTACGCGGGCCACCTCGCCCCAGGGCTGGGTCCACCATTCGTCGTGCGACTGCCGCGTCGTGTCGGCGATGCGCAGGCTGTCGCGCAACGGCGGGGCGCCACGGAACGTGAAGCCGAGCAGCGAAGGGAGGATCAGTGCGCGCCCGTCGCGCGCCAGGCTGTAGTAGAGCCTCCCGTCGTGAACCTCGACCGTGACGCGGTTGCGGCCATCGGGGGAAGCGACGCTGACCTGTGACCGCAGCGGAGCGGTGAACAGCAGCAGTGGCACCGCTGCGAGCAACGCGAGGAAACGTGGAGTGCGTACCATGGCCCTAATGTCGCTCTCATCCACGACGCGAGAAAGCCCACCCTCCCGCGCCTCCGAGGCCCGTGTTACGCTCGGGGAGCCGATGCAAGTCACGCGGACACCGTTCGGCACGACTCCCGCCGGGGAGCCGGTGGAGGTCTTCACGCTCGCCAATGGGCGCGGGTTCGAAGCCCGCATCGCGACCTATGGCGGCATCGTCGTGTCACTCCTGGTCCCCGACCGTCGTGGGCGAGCCGCCAACGTGGTCCTGGGCCACGACACGCTCGAGGCGTACCTGCGCGACTCCAGGTACCTGGGCGCCGTCGTCGGGCGCTACGCCAACCGGATCGCGCACGCGCGCTTCACGCTCGACGGCGTGACCTACCGGCTGGCCGCCAACAACGGGCCTCACCACCTGCACGGCGGCGTGCACGGATTCGACAAGGTCGTCTGGCGCGCCGAGCCGTTTCAGCAGGACGGCAGTGCGGGTCTGGTGCTGCGCCACACGAGCCTCGATGGTGAGGAGGGATACCCCGGTACGCTGACCGCCCGGGTGACGTACACAGTCACCGACCGGAACGAGCTGGCGGTCGACTACCGGGCGACGAGCGACAGGGCGACGCCGGTCAATCTCACGCAGCACAGCTACTTCAATCTCGCGGGATCGAACGTCCTCGACCACGTGCTCCAGATCAATGCCGATGCCATCACACCCGTGGACGAGTCGATGATACCAACGGGCGCCATCGTCCCGGTCGCCGGCGGTCCGTTCGACTTTCGCTCGCCCACCCCGGTCGGGGCGCGGATCGCGGCCGCTGACGAGCAGCTGCGGCGCGGCCACGGCTACGATCACAACTTCGTGCTGAACCGGAGCGGGCCGGGCCTGGTTCACGCGGCGCGGGTCGTGGAGCCCATCTCGGGACGTACGCTCGACGTGCACACCACGGAGCCGGGGCTGCAGCTCTACACCGGCGAGCCGCGGGGGATGTGCCTCGAAACCCAGCACTTCCCCGACTCGCCGAATCAGACAGCGTTCCCGTCTACCATCCTCCGCCCGGGGGCGGAGTACCGCTCGCAAACGGTGTTCGCCTTCGGGGAGCGGGCTTGACAGGCGGAGGATCGCGCCTTCAACGCCAGAATCTCGTTACACGGCAGCCGCCGCCTCCAGTGTAGCATTCAGGAGTATCCCGGCCATCGCCGGCGTCCCAGCCGGGACCCGGCTGGCCCAGTTCCTCCTTGCAGTCGAGACTGGATCGGCAGGTGCGTGTGGGTGGCATTCAAGTATCGGAAAAGGACCTCGCCCAGTTCGAGATGGCCGTCGCCATCGCGTGCGTGAGGAAGTCCGACAAGCGACTCGAGTATCAGCGTCCGGCGAACGTCGACCGTGCGGCCCACACCCTGCCGTCCTGCTTCACCCAGGACGGCTGCGTGGCGATCTCGTTCGACCGGAGCTGGTATCCCTTTCTCTGCAACACCGGTGGCGACGAGGCGGGCCCGGCGCGCTGGTTCATCCCGAAAACGAGCTGGCTCATCGCAACGGTCGCCCGCGCGCTGCAAACGCCCATGCAACGAACTATCAGCTTCACGGCGGGTGGACCGATTCTGCTGGACGCGGCGGGTGGGCGACGCCAGCCCGAAGGCCACGCCGAGATCGCGGTCCTGCGGTGGAGCTTGCCACGGGAGAGCCGCCTGCTGCCGCAGCGGTAGCGGGGAGCCCTGATGTGCGCCCGGGCCCAAAGGCCCGGTCTTGGCTCACACCTGCGGCCGCGATCGAGTCGACGATCCGGCCGCATTCGCTTGGTGAGCGACGACTTGACTCCCAGTTGACGGCCTGCCATCAGACTGCGCTCTCCCGGTAGGGCGTACGTCGGTCCCGATTCACAGTGGTTCATCGTGGCCTCATACGGCGTCCTGCTACTTCCGTTGTGGCCGTCCAGCAAAACGGATCGTCAGAAACCCACCCTCCGGAGGGAGCTATGCGTCGGTTTACGGTAATCGCCTCGACCCTGTCACTGGTCGCCACTCTGGCCGCGGCTCAAAGCGAGTCGAAGAATGAGGTCGGCACGCTGGTTGGCGTCACCATTCTCAGCGTTTCGGGTACCAGCGTGACCCATGTCGGCATCCCTGGCGATGGTATTCAGGCATCGCCCACGCTCTACATCAGCATCTTCGCTACGCCTTCGCTGTTCATCGAGCCGCAGCTCGCGCTCACATCAATTTCCAGCAGCGGATCGCATATCACGTCGTTCGCATTCGCCGGGCAGCTGGGATACCTGTTCACGCCCAAGGCATCGGGCTCCGGGTACGTCGCCGCCAATGTGGCGTACCAGACGCTCTCGGACGGCACCTCGATCAATGGTGAGGGCCTCGGGGGCGCCGTCGGGTATCGGATCAAGGTGAAGAACAGCCTCGCCATCCGCTTTGACGCGAGGTATCGCCGCTGGTTCTCCGACTTCAAGGACCTGAACGAGTTCGGTATCGGGCTGGGCCTCGGAGCGAGGTTCTAGACTCCCCACCGGCGCGGGCCCTGGGCTTGCGCCCCGGGCGTACAGCGTGTACGTGTGTTGGGCGTCGCGACATTCGCGGCGCCCAACTCGTTCGTACAACCCGTTTCCGCGAGCACCGCCCGTGCAGCACATCCAGCTCGGCGCCGTCGACTATGCCCTCCTGATCGTCTATTTCGTCTTCGTACTCGGCATCGGCTGGGTACTGCGGCGCTACGTCAGGAGCAGCGAAGACTTCTTCCTCTCGGGACGCTCCATCCCGGCGTGGATCGCGGGTCTCGCCTTCCTCTCGGCGAACCTCGGCGCGCAGGAAGTGATCGGCATGGCCGCCTCGGGCGCCAAGTACGGGATGATGACGAGCCACTTCTACTGGGTGGGCGCCATCCCGGCCATGGTGTTCGTCGGCCTCTTCATGATGCCGTTCTACTACGGCTCGCGCGCCCGCTCGGTCCCGGAATACCTCAAGCTCCGCTTCGACGAGAAGACCCGCGGTTTCAACGCCATGACGTTCGCCGTGATGACGGTGTTCTCCTCGGGGATCTCGATGTACGCGCTGGCGAAGCTCCTCGAGCTCGTGCTCGGCTGGAGCTTCCACATGAGCGTGCTGCTTTCCGCCGTCATCGTCCTCGCCTACATCTTCCTCGGCGGGCTGACCTCGGCGATCTACAACGAAGTGCTGCAGTTCTTCCTCATCGTGCTGGGATTCCTGCCGCTCGTGCTGCTCGGACTCAAGGACGTGGGCGGCTGGGCCGGCCTGACCTCGAAGCTCCGGACCGTCGCGACCCACGCCGGGTTCTCCGCGGGGGCCTGGTCCGACTCGTGGCGTCACATGAACGCGGCCACCGCAAATCCCATGGGGGTGGAGTGGTTCGGGATGGTGATGGGACTGGGCTTCGTGCTGTCGTTCGGCTACTGGTGCACCGACTTCCTCGTCGTGCAGCGGGCCATGGCCGCCGACTCGATGACCGCCGCGCGTCGCACCCCGCTGCTCGCGGCGTTCCCGAAGATGCTGTTCCCGTTCCTGGTGATTCTCCCCGGCATGATTGCGATCGCGCTGCACGTCACCGGCGGGGGCCTGCTGCCGATCGGCAGCGACGGCACGCCCAACTACAACCTCGCGGTGCCCGTGATGCTGGCGCACTACCTGCCGTCAGGCCTGCTCGGCCTCGGCCTCACGGCCCTCATGGCGTCGTTCATGTCGGGCATGGCGGGAAACGTCACGGCGTTCAACACCGTGTGGACCTACGACATCTACCAGTCCTACCTCCGGCCGGGCCGGTCGGACGCCCACTACCTGCGGATGGGACATGCGGCGACCGTGTTCGGCATCCTGCTGAGCGTGGCGGCGGCGTACGCCACGACGCGGTTCAACAACATCATGGACATGCTGCAGCTGGTCTTCGCCTTCGTCAACGCGCCCCTGTTCGCAACGTTCCTGCTGGGTATGTTCTGGCGCCGCACCACGGGCCACGGCGCGTTCTTCGGTCTCCTGAGCGGCACGCTGGCGGCCGCCCTGCACCACGGGCTCGTCCTGCCGCAGGGCGCGGTGCCCGGTCTCAAGGGTGGATTCCTGGGCGCCGTGCTGCACACCTACCCGAGCGAGATGGCGCAGAACTTCTGGACCGCCATCTTCGCGTGGACCGCCTGTTTCACGGTGACGATCGTGATCTCGCTCCTCACGCGGCCCAACAAGTCGGACGACGACCTGAAAGGGCTGGTATACGCCCTGACTCCGCGGCAGCGGGACGAGCATCTGACCTGGTACAAGCGCCCCGCCACGCTGGGCATCGCGGTGCTGATGCTCACCCTCGTGCTCAACATCATCTTCTGGTGATGCGATGAAACTGGACCTGCGGCTGCCGATCGGGCTGATGTTCACGATCTTCGGCGTGATCCTGACGGTGTACGGGTTCGTGTCGGACCGCGCGATGTACGACCGGTCGCTCGGGATCGACGTGAACCTGTGGTGGGGACTGGTGTTGCTCGTGTTCGGCCTGGTGATGCTCACCTTCGCGCTCCGGGGCGGGAAACGGGCCCCACGGGGGCCGTGAGCCGGCGCCGCCCTTCCCGCGCGCATGGATGAGCCGAGGACTCTCCGCTCGCTCGCAAGGGCGATGGGGGTCCATACCCGTTATACGGACGGCCTGGGCCGGCACGTCTTGGTCTCCCCCGAGACCCTGGTGCGCGTTTGCGCCGCGCTGGGCGCCCCTATGGCCAAGTCCACGGATGCCGCGGACGCCTTGCAGGCACACGAGGCGGGCCGGACGGCCGCGCTCGTGCCGCCCGTGCTGGTCGCCTGGGACGGGATCCTGCCTCCGCTCGAGGTCGCCGCGGACGGCCCCGTTCGTGCCGAGCTGCGCCTCGAGGACGGCGCCGTCGTCCCGCTCGATACCATCCCGCTGCCGTTCGGCTACCACCGCCTGACCGTCGAGGTCTCCGGCCGGCGTGAGACCTGCACCGTCATTGCCGCGCCGATCGAGGCGTGGCGCCGGCCCGGGACGCAGCGGAGCTGGGGGGTCGGGACGCATCTCGCCGCGCTCCGCTCGGCGCGCAGCCGCTCGTTGGGCGACCTGCGCGACCTGGAGTCGCTGTGCCGCTGGGTGCGCGAGCGCGGTGGCGATCTCGTCACCGCCCTCCCGCTGCTCCCCACCTTCAACTCCGCCCCGCCGGAGCCAAGCCCGTATTCACCGGTGAGCCGCCTCTTCTGGTCCGAGTTGATCCTCGACCTGGGCGATGCCCATCGCCCATCGGCTGCGCCGCTTACTCTGGCGGTGACCCGGGCCGATGCCGAGGTCCGCTCGGCGCTCGCCGGACAGCCGGCTCCGGCCGTCGCGGAGCTGGACGAAGAGCTGATCCGCTACGCCATGTTCCGCGGCGCACAAGCGAAGCTGGGGAGGAACTGGAGGGATTGGCCGCCGCCCGCACAGTCCGGGATGCTGCTGCCCGATCAGCTGGATCCCGACGAGGAGCGCTTTCATCTCGTGGCGCAGACGCGGGTGCGCCGGCAGCTCAAGGACCTGCGGCAACGCCTCGACCGCGATGGAATGCGGCTGGGACTCGACCTCGCCGTAGGATCCCACCCCGACGGCTATGATCCGTGGTCGCGTCAGGCGCTGTTCGCGCACGGGATGTCGGTCGGCGCTCCGCCCGACCGGGGGTTCCCGAGCGGGCAGGACTGGGGGTTCAGCCCGGTGCTGCCCGCGGCCTCGCGGCGCGAGGGTCACCACTACCTGGCCGCGTCCATCGCACACCAGATGGAGCTCGCCGGCGTGCTCCGCGTGGACCACATCATGGCCTGGACCCGTCTCTACTGGATTCCCCACGGGTTCGGGCTGCACGAAGGGACCTACGTCTCCTATCCCGCCGACGAGTTGTTCGCCATTCTCACCCTCGAGTCGCACCGTCACCGGTGCGAGGTAGTGGGCGAGAACCTGGGAACCGTCCCGCCCGACATCGATGAAGCGCTGCCACGGCACCGGATCTGGGGGATGTACCTGGCCGAATTCCAGGCCGCGTGCGGCCCCGAGTTCGGCGCCCCGACCGAGCGGGACATGGCGCTGATCGGCACGCACGATACCCCTACGTTCGCGGGGTGGCTCGCCGGCAACGACATCGCCGACCGGGTCCATTACGGCCTGCTCGCGCCGGATGGGGCGCCGGACGCCCGGGAGGAACGGGCCAGCGCCGTGCAGTGTCTCTGCGACCAGTTGGGCTGCCGGCTGGAGGACCCCCGCGGCTTCCTGGCGGCGCTGCTCGAGTGGCTCGGCGCCTCGGACAGTCCGCTGGTCGTCCCCTGGCTCGAGGATCTCTGGCTCGAGGAGGTCGCCGTGAATCTCCCGGGGACGCCGTCGTCGGTGCGGCCCAACTGGCAGCGCCCGATGCGGCGGCTGCTCGACGAGATCCTCGCGGACGCCGAGATTGATGGCTTGATCCGTCGCCTCGACCGCGCCCGCAAGTCACCCCAGCTCTGAGGTCCAGGTCCATCATGGGATCGCCTGCAGCCATTCGTTCCAAGCCGCGCCTGTCGTTCTGGGAAATCTGGAACATGAGCTTCGGCTTTCTCGGGATCCAGTTCGGCTTCGCACTGCAGAACGCGAATGTGAGCAGGATTTTCGAGACACTCGGGGCTAAGGTGGAAGACATCCCGATCCTGTGGGTTGCCGCTCCGGTGACTGGACTCATCGTCCAGCCCATCGTCGGCTACTTCAGCGACCGTACCTGGAACCGCCTCGGGCGGCGGCGTCCCTACTTCCTCGGTGGAGCGATCCTCGCCTCGCTGGCCCTGATCGCCATGCCGAACTCCCCGGCCCTGTGGGTGGCAGCCGGGATGCTCTGGATCATGGACGCTTCCATCAATATCTCGATGGAGCCGTTCCGCGCCTTCGTGGGC
>DATGDE010000144.1:0-5869 GCA_035311125.1 Gemmatimonadales bacterium | reverse complement strand
GAAAGTGCGAGCAGCAGCGGAGTAGGCAGATCCACCGCCGCGAGGCGCAGCTCCGCGAGCTCATCGCCACGGCCGTTCCATGCCGCCAGCACGGTCGGGTAGCCCTCGCCCGCCAGGGGGGAGCCCCGCCACAATTCATAGAGGTCCGCCGCCGTCGTAGGAACGGAGTCGGCCAGTGCCTGCGCGCCCAGTCGCTCGAGCTCGGCCGTCGCCAACGGATCCGGCTCGACGCCGAGCCGCTGCGCATCCCGGCCGGCAAGCGCCAGGCGACCTTCCACCGCAGCGCCCCAGGTGACGAGCGCGACGGCTGTACCCGCCACCGTGGCGATGCCGAGCAGCGCCAGACGCCGCGGCGCGGGGACGATCACACCGGCGAGCGCTGGTAGCCAGAGGAACGTGTACCACTCAGGCCATGCGTCGGAGGGTCGCCACAGCCACAGCCCTGCGGCGCCGGCGAGCGCTGCCCAGGCGCAGGCGCCTGCCACGATCCACGGCCGGCGCTTTGGCTCGTTGGGGCCGCGGACCAACGCTGCCGCCAGCAGCACAAGCGCCATGGCGGCCGTGGCCAGCGCGGCCTCCCAGGAAAGCCACAACCCGAGACTGACGCCGGAGGCTGGTGGCGCGATGCCGCGCCCCAGATAGCGAACCAGGTAGGGCGCGTACAGGAGCAGGACGCCCGCGAGCCCGAGACTCCACCAGCGGCGCGGGAGCGCGCGCCGCCACAGGGCCGAGGCCGCGAGGAGTACCAACCCGGCGAGGGCGAGGAGCGAACCGGCGGAATCGCTGAACTCGCCCAGCAGTGGCCGATAAAAGGTGGCAGGAGAGAAGAGCGCCGGCGGCGGGGCGGCTGGTCCGAACAGCCCGCGCGCCGCGGTCCAGGCAGCGGCGAGCACAACGAGCCAGCGCCAGCGTCCAGGCGGGGCTGTGACCAGGAGCAGACCGAGCGTCAGGGCGAGCAGCACTTCCGTCTGAGCCGCGGTACGCTGCAGCACGGCGAGCTTCGCATCACCTTGCGACGGCGGCTGGGGGCGAACCGTAAACAACACCGGGCTCGCGTCGCAGCGTGCAGCACAGAAGTCGAACTCATCGGAGTCCCGCGGCGCGGTGCCGGGCCGGGCGAAGCGCAATCCGACACCATGCTCGAGCGCGAACCGGAACGAGAGCGCATCGCGCCGGTCGGCCACGGCGGGCGCGGCGTCGAGCAATACCGTGCCGACGGCGCTGCGCCCCAGCGACGTCTGGCGCCGGGCCTCGAGCGTGACGTAGAATGGGGTGATGATCGCCCGCAGCTCCGCCGTGTCGGCCGTGGGAACCGCCCGATGCCGCCCCGCCCACGCGTACGGCTGCCCGTCGGGCGCAAGGACCACCACGCCGCGCTCCAGCGATCCCGCCCCGCGAGCCATGGCCCGCGCGAGCATTCGAAACGCTGTGAGAGAGTCGCGCGCGCCGGCGATCGCACCTTGCTCCGCGAGGCGCCGCGCCTCCGTCACGGCGTCCGCCAGCGTCGCCGCGAGCGCGTGGGACGCGGCCATCACTCTCGCCTCGCGCCGCGCCGGCCAGCAGCACTCGATGCGGTGGATCTCGGACCCGCCCACGATGAGCGCGAGGTCGAGCAGGAGACTCGCCAATCCCGCCAAGAGTGGCGCGGGCCGCCACGGCCGCTGGAGCAGCGCGAGTCCTGCCGTCGCGACCCCTGCGAATCCGGTGAGCCACACCCAGATCCCGTCGAGTCCGTACAGCCACTCTGCTGCGGCGACCGCAGCCAGGACCCCTGCGATTACCGGATGAGCGCGCCGCTGCACCTCAAGCTCCTCGTTCCCGATGACATCCGTGTGGCCCTCGCGCGAGATCCCCGTCTGCTCATCCCCGTGGGCACGTGCGAGCAGCACGGTCCCCACTTGCCGCTGGGCTGCGATACCATCATCGTCGAGCGGCTCGCCGACGACCTCTCGAGCGAATTCGGCGTGCTGTGCGCCCCCACCGTGGAATACGGCGTCAACACCGCCACGCGCCGGCCGTTCCCGGGCAACGCGATGGTGCGGCGCAAGACCCTGCACCGCTGGATGAACGACTTGCTCGGCTCGTGGGAGGAGGCGGGCGTCGAGCAGTTCATCATCCTGACCGCCCACGGCCACGACCCCCACCAGGAAGCCCTCAGCACCTTGCGGACCAATCGCGCGCGTGTCTTCACGGTGGACGTCTTCGCTCTCGATGTCGGCGATCTGCTCCTGGACCCCGATTCCCCCATGCACGGCGGGGAGCTCGACACGTCGCTGCTGCTCTATCTGGCGCCGCAGCTCGTCCGCATGGACCAGGCACGGGACTTCCTGCCGACCGGCCGGCAGGAGCGCCGCCACGTCCGCGGCCTGACCGCCCCCCTCCCTGCCCTGTCGCCCGGCTCGCTGGGCCGCCCGACGCTGGCGACGGCCGAGAAGGGTGAGCGACTCTACAAGATGATCCGCGAGCGCATCGCCACGCGAGTTCTCGCGGCGGCCGAGACATGATCGCGCTCCCGCTCGCCGCGGCCCTCGCGCTCGCCCAGGTACCGGCCGGCATGATCGACGAGGGTGTGCTCGTCGTGCGTCACGATTCGCAGGAGGTTGCCCGGGAGACCTTTCATCTGAGCCTGCGTCGTCCCGGGGACAGTACCAGTGGATGGCTGCTGGACGCCAGCGCCCGCTGGACCGGCCCGGGCGGCCATGTGGCGGTCCTCAGCCCGGTGCTGGAGCTGGCCCCCGATTCCTCCCCGGCGGCACTCGCCTACGACGTCAGCGCTGACGGCAAGTCCGAGCGCATCACCGGGCGGCCGGGACCCGGTCGCTTCACGCTCCGGTACCTGATCCCCGGGGTGGAGCGGGCCCGGGAGCTCCCCGGCGGCCCGCACATCGTCGTCGCCGACGACTCCGTGTTCTCGCCGTTCCTGCTGGTGGCGTGGTACGCGCGCCCCGAGCCGGCGCCCGTCACCGCCATCCTGCCCCGGCTGGCGAGTCGCGTCACGCTCACCGTGACCGACTCCGGCAGCGCCGCCACGACGCTGAATCGCGATCCGGTGACGCTGCGCCATGTCCTGATCACCGGCGGCCCCATGGGACCGGTGCACGTCTGGCTCGACCACGACGGCCGTCTGATGAAGGTCGAGCTGCCTGACCGCGGGCTTCGCGCCGAGCGCTTGCCGGGCTGAGCCACTGCAGGGAAGTCGTTGAGACAGTTAGCTTTTCCTCTCATGCAAGCCGCCTTCATAAACCGAAACCTGACCGAGGCCTTACGCGTACAGGGCGGGGCTTTCGGTACGTTCCCGAAGGAGCCCGTCCACCTTCGCCCGTCAGCAAGGATTCGCATGAAATCGATCGTGCTCTGCCTGGGTCTCGCGTGCGCCGCCGGCGCTGCAACCGCACAGCAGCGCGTGCCGGCCACGCTGTCGCTCGCCGATGCGCTCGCCATCGCGCAGGACCACAATCCGCTGTACCGCGAAACCCTGAACAACCGCGGCCCCGCCGCCTGGGCGACCAGGAACGCGTTCGCCAACCTGATCATTCCCCAGGTGACGGCGCAGGGGAGCCTCGGGTACTCGGGCACCGGGTCGCAGCGCTTCCTGACCTCGAATTTCTCGCAGAGCTACGCGACGGTGAGCTCGAGCTACTCGCTCGGGCTCGACTGGACGCTGTCGGGCTCGACGCTGTCGCAACCCGGCCTGCAGAAGGCGCAGCTCAGCGCCGCGGATGCCGACATCGACGGCGCGCGGGCCACGCTCGACGCGGGGGTGACGCAACAGTACCTGACGGTGCTGCAGGCGCGGGACAACGTGGGCGTGGCGGAGCAGCTGCTGGCGCGGGATCAGGAATTCCTGCGGCTGGCGCAGGCGCGGTACGACGTGGGCCAGGCGACTCTGATCGACGTGCGGCAGGCGCAGGTGGCGCTCGGCCAGGCCCAGGTCGGGCTGCTGCGGGCGCGGACCACGCAGCGCGTGGAGAAGCTGCGGCTGTTCGAGCAGATGGGGGTGAGTGCGCCGACGGCGGTGGACTCGGTCCAGCTGACCGACACCTTCGCCATCGCGAACCCGGCGTGGAAGCTGGACGAGCTGCTCAGCATGGCCGAAGCGCAAAATCCTTCGCTGGCGGCGCTGCGGGCGCGGGAGCGCTCGGCGTCGTGGGGCGTCAAGGCCGCGGCCTCGAGCTGGGGCCCGGCGCTGTCGCTGTCCGCCGGCTGGTCCGGTTTCACGCAGGCGTTCGCGCGCACCGGCGACCTCAATCAGGTGATCCTGAGCAGCCAGCTGCGCGCCGGCCAGGAGTACAACGCCTGCCAGGAGAACAACACCATCCGCACCACGAGCGGGCTGACGGCGCTGGACTGCAGCGGATTCGTCTGGACGGCCTCGCAGGAGCAGGCGATGCGCAACCAGAACGACATCTTCCCGTTCAACTTCATCGGGCAACCGTTCCAGGCGCGTCTCACGGTGACGCTGCCGCTGTGGACCAATTTTCAGCAGTCGCAGCAGGTCGCCGTGGCGAAGTCCCAGCATCAGGACATGGAAGAGGGCGTGCGCGCCCGGGCGCTCGGGCTGCAGACCGAGGTGAGTCAGGCCTACTACACGCTGCAGACCGCGTACCAGTCCGTGGGGATCCAGGACACGAACCGCGTGGTGGGACGCGAGCAGCTGCAGCTGGCCACCGATCGCTACAAGGTCGGCTCGGGCACCTTCTTCGAGCTGCTGGACGCGCAGGTGACCGCCCTGCGGGCGGAGACCGACTACATCGGCGCCGTCTACGACTACCACAAGGCTGTCGCCGCGCTGGAAGCGGCCGTCGGCCGCCGTCTGCGCTAACCGGAGAGGAACGAGAACCATGTCCAAGGGAAGCAAGGTGCTCATCGGCGTCGGCGGGGTGGTGCTGGTCGCCGGCCTCGTCTTCGCCAGCGCGAGCGCCAAGCGCGAGCGCGGCGTCGAGGTCCGCTTCGAGAAGGTGGCGCGGCGCAATCTGGTCGCGGCGGTGACGGCGAGCGGCAAGGTCCAGCCGAAGACCAAGGTGGACGTCAGCCCCGACATCACCGGCCGGATCACGCAGCTGGCGGTGCACGAGGGCGACCGCGTCACCAAGGGGCAGTTCCTGCTCCAGATCGACCCGACGATCTACGAAGCGGGGCTGCAGCGCGCGCAGGCCAACTATGCGTCGGCGCAGGCCACGCTGGTCCAGTCCATCGCGAGCCGGGACCAGGCGGCGCGGGCGTTGGACCGGGCGAAGCAGCTCAAGGCCCAGAATCCCAACCTGATCTCGAACGAGCAGTTCGAGCAGGCGCAGACCACCTTCAACGTCGCCGAGGCGGTCGCGAACTCGGCCCAGCACCAGGTCGATCAGGCACGGGCCGGCGTCCAGGAGGCACGCGACCAGCTCAGCAAGACGCACATCGTGGCGCCGATGGCCGGGCGGATCACCCGTCTGGCGGTGGAAGAAGGCGAGATGGCGGTGCCGGGCACGTTCTCCAAGGACGTCGGGCTGCTGCTCACGATCTCGGATCTCTCGGTCATCCAGACGAAGGTGAACGTGGACGAGACCGACGTCGTGCGCATCCACCTGGGGGATTCCGTGGAGGTCTCCATCGACGCGTTCCCCGACACCGCGTTCATCGGCCGCGTGACGAAAATCGCCAACAGCGCGCTGCTCGCGCAGACGGCCGTGACCGGCACGAACGACCGCGCGGTGGACTACGAGGTGGAGATCACGCTCGAGAATCCGCCCGCCGACGTGCGCCCCGACCTGTCCGCGACGGCGCGGATCATCACCGACACGCGCAAGCAGGCGCTCGCCATCCCGATCATCGCGCTCACCGTGCGGGAGAACACCCCGGTAACGCCGGAGAGCCGGCGCGACACCGC
>DATGDE010000143.1:0-2326 GCA_035311125.1 Gemmatimonadales bacterium | reverse complement strand
ACGGAGACGGAGCTGGAGCTGATCAACGCCGAGCTCGAGCTCTACCGGGGCGAGCTGGCCGACGCCAAGGACGACCTGATCCGGGCGGGCGGCGACCCGAAGGGCCGCATCCGCGAGATGGTGGCGGACCACGACAGCACCGAGCACGACGTGGCCGGCGCGCTCAAGCCGGCGAGCGCGGAGGAGGTCGCGGCGGAGGCCAGGGACAAGCGGAGCGGTCTGCTCGGGAGGCTCGAGCGCTGGCGCTCCCTCCGGAACAAGCAGACCGCTCTGAACCGGGCGCAGGACGAGACCACCGCGGGCATCCCGGCGCTGACGGCGCGGCGGCAGGAGTTCGCGCAGCACGTGGGCCAGGTCCAGGCGGACTCGACCGGTGACCTGCTGGCGCGAACCCGTCACCTCGCCGCCGACCAGAAAGTGCTCGCCGGGCTCACCCAGAGGATCGAGGACCAGGTCTCGCTGCTGGACGTCTACAGCCGCTGGAGCGCCCTGGTCACGGACCAGCGCCGCGCCGCGCTGCACGCGGTGCTGCTCGGCTGCGTCTGGCTCCTGCTCATTCTCCTGGCCACGATGGGCATCGGCGCCTGGCTCGAGCGGGTCTTCGGACGGTTCGCCCCCGAGCAGCGCCGGCTTCAGACGCTCCGCACGGTCACGCGCTTCGCCATGCGAGGCCTCGCGGTCGTCGCGGCGGCGCTCATCCTGATCGGGCCGCCGAGCCAGCTCGCAACCATCATCGGCCTGGCGGGCGCCGGCCTCACCGTCGCGCTCAAGGACTTCATCGTCGGATTCTTCGGCTGGTTGGCCCTCATGAGGCGGAACGGTATCCGGGTGGGCGACTGGGTGGAGATCAACGGGGTGAGCGGCGTCGTGATCGAGATCACGCCCTTCCATACGGTGGTGCTCGAGACCGGCAACTGGACCGATGCCGGCCACCCCACCGGGCGCCAGGTCACCTTCAGCAACGCGTTCGCGATCGAGGGGCACTACTTCAACTTCTCCACCTCCGGGCAATGGCTCTGGGACGAAGTGGCCTTCGAGCTGCCGACCGCGACCGCGCCGGCGATGATCGAGGCGATCCGGAAGATGGTGACCGAGGAGACGGCGGAGAACGCGCGGCTGGCCGAGCAGGAATGGGGCCGGGTGACGACGGCGCGGGCGGTGAGCGGCTTCTCGGCCGAGCCCGCGATCGACGTGCGTCCCGGCCCCGGCGGAACGCACGTCCTCGTGCGGTACATCATCCGCGCCCAGGACCGGCACCGGTTCCGGACGCGGCTCTACCAGGCGGTGGTGGAGCTATTGGGTCAGCCGTCGCCCGCGGTGCCGCAGGCGACGTAGCCCCGCAGCCGTCAGCCCTTCTGCGCCCGGAAGTTCACCGTGGCGCTCGCCCCGCTGTAGACGATGCGGATGGTCCAGGCGCCGGCGACTCCCGCCGTGGTGGGGAAGGTGCCGTTGTCGGCCAGCGAGCGGGAGTACACCTGCGCGCCGTTGGCGTCGAGGATCACCAGGGTCGCCGTCCCACCCGTCACCGTCGTCGCCTGATTCACGTTGGCCAGCGTCCCGCTGTTCTGCCAGGTGTACGAGAGCGTCCCGGTGTAGTTCGTGACGCTCGTCGCCTGGTACTGGAAGTTGTCCGGCGAGTTCGTGACCTGGGGTTGAATACCCGGACCGGTCGGCGAGCTGCCGCACCCGGTGGCCGCGGCGAGGCCGAGCAGACCGGCGGCGATCCAGACGTTCAGACGCGAGCGCATTGACGACTCCTCTCGAAGTGAATGGTTGAGCCCGTTTCCCGACCCCGCCTAGTGGTCCGATTCCCCGTCGTGGTTCTCGTCCTCGAACGCCTCGAACGACGCCTTGATGTGATTCTCCACCAGCGACTGGTTGGGCTGGCCCGCGAGCGCCGTCGCCGGATCCACCAGCCCCGTCCCGTCCGCCGTCTTGAACCAGCTGCTCACGTCCACGAACAGCGTGATGCTCGCGGGCGTAGAGCCGTCGGTCGTGATCGGCGGCGAGAGCGCGATCTCCTGCTCCGCGTCCAGGTCCGTGGTGAAGGTGAACGGGGTGCCGTTGTAGGTCCCGGTCGCCTTGATGCTCACGCCGTCGAAGCCGGGGTTGGCGGCCAGGAAGGCGGCGTCGGCCGTGTCGCTGCTCGAGACCCGGTGCACGTGGAGCTCGGCCTTGTCGTAGGTCCCGGCCGGTACCTGGACGCTGAAGCTCTGGCTGGCGCCGGCCGTGAGGGCCAGGTCGAGCAGCACCGGGCCGACGTTCAGCTCCTCGCAGTCCTGCTCGTGGTTCACGTCGTTCTCGCAGACGACGTCCTTGCCCTGGC
>DATGDE010000142.1:0-12807 GCA_035311125.1 Gemmatimonadales bacterium | reverse complement strand
TCGAGCAAGCGGAAGAAGCGTCCGGGGTCACGCACGGCGGCGACGACGGACGGATCGTTGCCGTAGAGCCGCCGGCCGGCGGCGAGCTGTGCGAGCAGCTCGGCCCGCCCCTCGAACCCGGCGCCGTAGACGAGTCCGGCGCAGCGCCCCGCCGGCGCCAGCGTTCGTGCCGCCCCAAGCAGAACGCGCCCGTCGAACCGCAGTCGACGGGGGGCCTTGACCGACCGGGACAGGACCGCCGCCGCTCGGGTGTCCCGGTCATCGAAGAGATCGAGCACGACGACCGGAAGCCCGGCCCGCGCGGCCGACCCGGCCAACGCTCGTCCGGTCACAGCGACGACGAGAAAGGGGGGCTCAGAAGACACGGCGCTCAGGTCGGAAGCGCATTTCATCCTGGCGTCGAAGGGGATCGGGGAGGCTCTCGTAAGAATATGCAGTGCCGCGCCGCGCCCGGAAGTGCTCCCAATGGGCGTGTGTTATACTTGTCCGACCATGTCCAAATCACCGGCGCCGGACGACATTCGCGATGTCAGCTGTCCCTTTTGCGGGCTCGCGTGCGATGATCTCGTGATCGGCGTGTCCGGGGAGCGCCTGGCGGTGCGCGCGAACGGCTGCGCCATCAGCATCCCCGCGTTCGAGGCCAGCCCGCCTGCCAAGACGACGCCGCAGATCGCGGGCCGGGACGCCACGCTCCCGCAGGCAGCGGCGGAGGCGGCCCGGCTCCTCCGTGACGCCCGTGAGCCCCTCTTCGCGGGTCTCGGCACCGACGTCGCCGGCGCCCGCGCGATCGCCCGACTGGCGGAACGGTGCGGCGGCAACCTGGACCACATGAACTCGCCCGCCACCATGCGGAACATGCTGGCCTTGCAGGACCGGGGCTGGATCACGACGACGCTCGCAGAAGTGAGGAACCGTGCGGATCTGCTGGTGGTCGCGGGCAGCGACATCGGCCGCCGGTTTCCCCGTTTCTACGAACGCTGCCTCGCCAACGGCGAGACCCTTTTCGCGGAGGACCGCCGCTGCGAGATCGTCTTTCTCGGATCGACGCTGCCGGAAGAAATGCCCCGCCAGGAGCCGCCGCCGCGGTTGCTGCCCTGCGACCCGTCCCGCCTGCATGAAGCGGCCGGCGTCTTGCGCGCCCTCGTCGCGGGACGGACGCTCCAGGCGTCCGAGGCAGCCGGCGCGCCGATCGCGGCGTGGCGGGAGCTGGCGGACCGGATGCTCGCGGCCCGGTACGGCGTGCTCGCCTGGGCCGCAGCCGACTTCGACCTCCCCCACGCCGAGCTCGCTGTGCTGGCCCTGTGCGAACTGGTCCGGGACCTCAATCGCACGACCCGCTTCAGCGGCCTCCCGCTCGGCGGGAGCGACGGCGACGTCACCGCCGACGCGGTACACCTGTGGCAGACGGGCTTCCCCTCCCGGACCGGATACGGCGCTGGATACCCGGAGTACGACCCCTACCACCTCTCGAGCACGCGGCTCCTGACCCGGGGCGAAGCCGACGTGCTGGTCTGGGTCTCAGCCTTCGATGCCGCGCACCGGCCCCCGGCGAGCGCCGCGCCCACGGTTGTGCTCGGCCGGGCCGGCATGATATTCGAGCAGGAGCCGGCCGTCTTCATTCCGGTGGGGACGCCCGGGGTGGACCATGCAGGCCACGTGTTCCGGACCGACCGGGTCGTCGCGCTACCCCTTCGGCGCCTGCGCGCGTCCGTGCTGCCCAGCGTGGAAAGTGCGGTCGCCGCCATCGAGCAGGCGTTGTAACCGCCATCCGACCCACAGACCCACCTCCCGAACCGCGGGGCCACGCGCATGTTGCTGAAGTTGAAAGGCGGCAAGGTCTACGACCCGGCCAACGGCGTCAACGGCGAGGTGCGCGACCTCTACCTGCGAGACGGGCGAATCGTCGCCGAGCCGGGAGGCGACGTGCGCGTGGACCAGGAGCACGACCTCACCGGCCGGGTGGTGATGGCGGGGGGGATCGACCTGCACACCCACATCGGCGGCGGCAAGATGAACCTGGCCCGCGCGATGCTGCCCGAGGATCACCGGGCTGACCCGGTCCGGCGCACGGGCGTCACCCGCGCGTCATGCGGCCACGCCGCCCCGGGCACGCTCGCGGCGGGGTACCGCTACGCCGCAATGGGCTATACGAGCTGCTTCGAACCCGCGATCCTGCCGGTGAACGCCCGCCAGGCGCATCTCGAGATGGGGGACACCCCGATCGTGGACAAGGGCGGCTACGCCATGCTCGGCAGCGACGACTTCCTGCTGCGACTGCTCGCGGCCGGCGAAGATCAGGCGCTGATCAACGACTACGTGGCGTGGACGCTCCACGCGACGCGCTGCATCGCCATCAAGGTCGTCAACCCGGGCGGGATCTCGGCCTTCAAGTTCAACCAGCGCAAGCTGGATCTGGACGAGCCGCACACGTTCTACGGGGTCACGCCCCGCGACATCGTCCGCGTGCTCACCCGGGCGGTGCACGAGCTGGGGGTGCCCCATCCGCTGCACGTGCACGGCAGCAACCTGGGCGTCCCCGGCAACGTCGACACGACGCTGGCCACGATCAGCGCCGCCGAAGGGCTGCCGATCCATCTCACCCACGTCCAGTTTCACGCCTATGGCACCGAGGGGGACCGCGCGTTCTCGTCGGGCGCGGCCCGTGTCGCGGAGGCGGTCAACCGGCACGCGAACGTGAGCTGCGACGTCGGCCAGCTCATGTTCGGCCCGACGGTGACCGCGTCCGGGGACAGCATGGCCCAGTACCGCAATGCGCCGCACGGCCGGCCGCGCAAGGCGATTGTGATGGACATCGAGTGCGATGCGGGTTGCGGCGTCGTGCCGTTCCGCTATCGGGACCGGAATTTCGTCAACGCGCTCCAGTGGGCCATCGGGCTCGAGCTCTTCCTACTGATAGCCGACCCGTGGAGGGTGTTCCTCACGACGGACCACCCGAACGGCGCACCGTTCACCAGCTATCCGCAGCTGATCCGGCTGCTCATGGACCGGGGGTTCCGGAACGAGCGGCTGGCACAGATCCATCCGGACGCCCGGGCGATGACGACGCTGGGGACGATCGACCGGGAATACTCGCTGTACGAGATCGCGATCCTTACGCGGGCCGGGCCGGCGCGGACGCTCGGACTCGCCGACCGCGGACATCTCGCGCCCGGGGCAGCGGCCGACGTCACGGTGTACCGGGACCAGGCCGACCGGGAGAGCATGTTCGCGACGCCCGAGTACGTGTTCAAGGACGGCGAGCTGGTGGCGCGGGAGGGCCGGATCGTGAAGGCTACCTGGGGGTGCTACCACAAGGTAGCGCCAGCCTTCGACCGGGGAATCGAGCGCCGGCTCGGGCGGTATTTCGAGCGGTTCCTCACCATGCGGCTCGGCAACTTCGTCATCGCCGAGGACGAGATGCAGGCGTTCGGGCACGGCGCGGAGCTGGTCACCCACCCCTGCCGGCACTGAGGCGATGATCATCAACGGCGTCACCATCGAGGACGCGTTCGCGGAGGCCTTCGCCATGAAGGCCACCCGACTCATGGTGACGGCCCACAACCTCGAGTGGGCGTACCACGCCGCCACCGCGGCAACCGGCTTCGCGACCTCGGTGATCGGGTGCGGCTGCGAGGCCGGGGTCGAGCGCGAGCTCGCGCGGGCCGAGACCCCGGACGGGCGTCCCGGCGTGGCCGTGCTGCTGTTCGCCGTATCCGCCAACGAGCTCACGAAGCAGCTCGAGCGGCGGGTCGGGCAGTGCCTGCTGACCGCGCCGACCAGCGCGGTCTTCGCCGGTGTGGAGGGAGGCGACCCCCTCCCGCTCGGCAAGTATCTGCGCTACTTCGGGGACGGTTACCAGACCTCCAAGCTCATCGGCGGGCGGCGGTACTGGCGGATTCCCGTAATGGATGGAGACTTCCTGATCGAAGACACCACCGCGATGGTGAGCGGCGTGGGGGGAGGCAACTTTCTGGTCCTGGCCGAATCCCAGGCGCAGGCGCTCGCGGCGTGCGAGGTAGCGGTGGCCGCAATGCGGCAGCTGCCAAACGTGATCCTGCCGTTCCCCGGAGGCGTGGTGCGCTCGGGCTCGAAAGTCGGGTCCAAGTACCCGTCGCTCCGCGCCTCCACGAACGACGCCTTCTGCCCCACCATCCGAGGCGTCGCCGCCACGAAGCTCACGGCCGAGATCGGGGCCGTGCTGGAGATCGTGATCGACGGCCTGAGCGCGGCGGATGTCGCCGCCGCGATGCGCACCGGTATAGGTGCGGTCGTCGCTCTCGGTGCAGCCCGCGGGATCCGGCGCGTGAGCGCCGGCGACTTCGGTGGGAAGCTGGGCAAGTTCCATTTCCGCCTGCACGAGCTCATGGCCTGATCCGGGGGGAGAGCCCTATGACGACGGTCGTCACCGCCAATTGCCAGAAGTGCCGGTTCACCGATTGCGTCACCGTCTGCCCGGTCGCTTGCTTCCACGGCGACGAGGAGATGCTGTACATCGACAACAACGTTTGCATCGACTGCGGGGCCTGCGTGCCGGTCTGCCCCGTGCACGCCATCTTCGAAGAGGCCGATCTGCCGGAGGAGTTGCATATCTGGATCGAGATCAACGCCGAGCGCGCCCCCGGACTGCCCAGCGTCACCGAGAAGGAGGACCCGCTGCCGGGGGCCGAGGCCCGCAAGGCGGAGTTGGGGTATTGATCCCATGAGCGCACTCGGATCGGAACAGCATCCCCTCAGGGTCGCGATCGTCGGGTCCGGCCCGAGCGGCTTCTACGCCGGCGAAGCGTTGATCCGCTCAGGGCGCACGGTGCAGGTCGACATGTTCGAGCGCCTGCCGGCCCCGTTCGGGCTGGTCCGCCACGGTGTGGCGCCTGACCATGCAAAGCTGAAGGAGCCCATCCGGGTCTACGACGGCATCGCGCGGAATCCACAGTTCCGGTTCTTCGGCAACGTGACCGTGGGACGCGACGTGAGCGTCGAGGCGCTGCGCGCCGCATATCATGCAGTCATCCTTTGCTCCGGCGCGGAGACCGACCGGCGCCTCGGGATCCCCGGGGAGGACCTGTCGGGAAGCCACACCGCGACCGAGTTCGTGGGATGGTACAACGGGCATCCCGACTACCGGGACCGGTCGTTCGATCTGAGCCGGGAAGTGGCCGTGATCATCGGCCAGGGGAACGTCGCGATCGACGTATGCCGGATCCTGGCCAAGACCGTGGACGAGCTCAAGCACACCGACATCGCCGAGCACGCCCTCGATGCCCTCGCCGAGAGCCGGATCCGGGAAATCCACCTGGTCGGGCGGCGCGGGCCGGCGCAGGCCAAGTTCACCAACAAGGAGTTCCGGGAGCTGGGGGAGCTGGTTGACTGCGATCCGGTCGTTGAGCCGGCGGATGTCGTGCTCGGTCCCGAGAGCCTTGCCGAGCTGAACGAACGATCCGGGACCGTCGCCAAGAAGAACTTGGAGATCCTGCAGGGCTTCGCCTCCAGGCCCCCCCGCGGGTGCCGACGCCGGGTGTTTCTCCGTTTTCTGCTGAGCCCGGTGGAGCTCAAGGGTACAGGGCGGCTCGAGTCCGTGGTGTTCGAACGGAACCGCCTCGAAGGGCCGGCCGGCCAGCAGGTGGCGCGCGGCACGGGGCAGCGGCTCGAGCTCGCCTGCGACCTGTTGTTCCGGAGCATCGGCTACAAGGGTATCGCCATGCCGGGGCTGCCGTTCGACGCCCGGCAGGGAGTCTTCCCCACCCGGGACGGCCGCATCCTCGACGATGCGGGCGCGGTGATCCCGGGGCTCTATGCGTCCGGGTGGATCAAGCGCGGTCCCACGGGCATCATCGGAACCAACCGGGCGGACAGCGTGGCCACGGTGGGCTCCCTCCTGGCCGATCTTCCCCAGCTCGACACCGGGCCCAAACCCGGGGCCGACGCCCTGTCCGGCCTGCTGGCCGCGGGGGACCGACGGGTCGTGAGCTACGCCGACTGGCTGGTGATCGACCGGGCGGAGGTGGAGCGCGGGGCGGCCAAAGGCAAGCCACGGGAGAAGTTCACCCGCATCGGCGAGATGCTCGCCCTCCTCGGGGTCCCAGCCCCCTGATTCCGCGGTTTGTGCTATACTAATGAACGACTCCCCTTTCCGGTCTCCTCGGAGGTTCCGGTGGCTCAGACCATGACCCTCATCGGCGGGCGCTCCAGCAAGCAGGGCACGTCCCTGTGCGCCGGCAAGCTGGGGGCTGAGTACATCGACCTCACCTCGACCGTCGAGATGAACGTCGAGGACATGGCACGTCTGGGCCTCCACAAGGACAGCCGGGTCCGGCTGCGCACGCCGGTCGGCGAGGCGATCGTGCGGTGCAAGGGCCGGGAGACGAAGGACCTGCCGCCCGGCATCCTGTTCATGGCCTATGGCCCGTTATCGAGCGAGCTGATGGGGGGGGATACCGCTGCCAGCGGCATGCCCATCTCCAAGAATCTGGACGTCGAGGTCGAGGCGGTCCTGGAAGAAGGCGAGTCAACCAAGGAGTAGCCCGATGGGCGACGAGATCAGGACGGTGAGAGACGCGACCTGTACGTTCTGCGGTTGCGTGTGCGACGACATGGTCCTCACCGTTGACGTTCAGAACAAGCGGATCACCAAGGCCGAGAACGCGTGCATCCTGGGCAAGGCGTGGTTCCGGGAGCATGCCGTCGAGGAGCGGCCGTTCGCTCTCATCGGCGGACGGGAGGCGACCACCGAGGAAGGGGTCGAGGAGGCCGCGCAGATCCTGGCCAAAGCCCGCTTTCCGATCATCTACGGACTCTCGGACACGACGTGCGAGGCGCAGCGCGTCGCGGTGGCCATCGGCGACATGATCGGCGGCACCGTGGATACGACCACCTCGGTGTGCCACGGGCCAACGGGCATCGCGTTTCAGGCCGGGGGCGAGAGCACCGCGTCGCTGGGCGAGATCAAGAACCGGGCGGACCTGATCATCTTCTGGGGCGGCAACCCCGCCGAGGCCCACCCCCGGCTGTTCACCCGCTACGCCGTCACCCCGAAGGGGATGTACATCCCGAACGGGAAGAAGGACCGCACCATCGTGCTGGTGGACGTGCGCCGCACGCCCAGCACCCCTGTGGCCGACATCTTCATCCAGGTGAAGCCCCGCAGCGACTTCGAGGTGCTGTGGGCGCTCAGGGCCCTGGTAAAGGGACGCAAGGTCGATCCCTCGGTCGAGCAACGCACGGGGGTATCGCTGGCAGTCCTGGAAGATCTGGTCGCGCGGATGAAGAGCTGCCGTTACGGGGCGTTCCTGTTCGGGATGGGGCTCACCATGAACCGCGGCCGGCACTTCAACTCGGGGGCGCTGCTGGCGCTGGCTACCGACCTGAACGAGTTCACCCACTTTGTAGCCAAGCCGGTGCGCGGCCACGGCAACGTGACCGGGGCCGACAACGTCGTCTCCTGGCAGACGGGCTTCCCGTTCGGCGTCAACTTCAGCCGCGGATATCCCCGCTTCAACCCCGGGGAGTTCACGACGGTCGACACGCTGGCCCGGGGGGATGCGGACGCGGCGATGATTATCGCCAGCGATCCCGCCTCCAACTTCCCGAAGCCGGCGATCGAGCACCTGAAGCGCATCCCCGTCATCACCCTGGACCCCAAGGCGACACACACGACCCAGCTGGCACGCGTCGCGTTCACCACCGCGACCTACGGCATCAACGTGCCCGGGACGGTCTATCGCATGGACGACGTACCGATCACGCTCCGGCCCGCCTTCGATTCCCCGTACCCCAGCGACGAGGAAGTGCTCACCGCCATCCGGGACCGGGTGCGCGCGCTGCTGGGCGGCAACCGGCTCCCGGTGGGCACCCGGCCCGCACCCGCGGTCGCAACGTCCTAGGGCGACCGGCGAAAGGAAGAGCGTGGCTTCGTCGCTCCGCATCGTCAACGGCAGGGTTTTCGACCCGGCGAACGGCGTCAATGGCGCCGTGCAGGACGTGTGCATCCAGGACGGCAGGATCGTCGCCGACGTCCCTCAGGACGCGAGGAAGATCGACGCCCGGGGCCAGGTGGTGATGCCCGGCGGGGTCGACATCCATTGCCACATCGCCGGACCCAAGGTCAACCTCGCCCGCAAGGTCCAGCCGGAGGACCACCGCCTCGACGTCCACCCGCGGACCCGCTTCACGCGCTCCGGTACCGGCGGCACCGTCCCGTCCACCTTCGCGACCGGCTATCGCTACGCGACGCTGGGCTACACCTCGGCCATGGAAGCCGCGGTCACGCCCCTGGGCGCACGGCACACGTTGGAAGAGCTGCACGACACACCCGTCATCGACAAGGGATTCTTCGTCCTGGTCGGGAACAACGTGCTGCTCTACCGGCTGCTCCAGGAGGGGCGGCACGAGGAGTTTCGCCAGGCCCTCGCCTGGTGGATCTCGGTGACCAAGGCCTACGCCCCGAAGCTGGTGAATCCGGGGGGCGACGAGATGTGGAAGGGTCACCGGAACGCCAATATCACCGGGCTGGATCAGAAGATCGATTCCTTCGACCTCACCCCGCGCAAGGTGATCGCCGCGTTCATCGAGGCCGCGAACGAGCTGGGGCTTCCGCACCCGGTGCACATCCACTGCAACAACCTCGGCCATTCGGGCAACTACGAGACCACGCTGGAGACGATGCGGCTCGCCGAGGGCCGGCGCGCGCACATCACCCACATCCAGTTCCACAGCTACGGGTCCGTCGCCGGCAAGAGCCGGGACAACCCGACGTCCCGGGCGCACGACATCGCCGAGTTCGTCAACACGCACTCCAACATCAGTGCGGACGTGGGCGCCGTGATGTTCGGCCATTCGACGAGCATGACGGCGGACGCGCCGCTCGCCTACATGCTCCGCCAGTTCAGCCACGGCAAGTGGGTGAACGCCGATACCGAGCACGAGAGCGGCTGCGGCATCCTCCCCTTCACCTATCAGGACCGGAACTACACCAACGCACTGCAGTGGGCCATCGGACTGGAGCTGTTCCTGCTCTCGAAGGACCCCTGGCGCATGGTGTTCTCCACCGATCACCCGAACGGCGGCTCGTTCATGAGCTATCCCCGGCTCATCCGCCTCCTGATGGACCGCGAGTTTCGCAAGGAGCAGATGGCCAAGGTCAACCAGCGAGCGCTCGAGCACTGCGGCCTCCGCGACTGCCAAGAGCGGGAGTACTCCCTCTACGAGATCGCGATCATCACCCGCGCCGGACCGGCCCGGCTCCTAGGGCTGGCCCAGAAGGGCCACCTCGGCCCCGGCGCGGACGCCGATGTGACCATCTACGACGAGGACGAGGACAAGGAAAAGATGTTCTCGACTCCTCGGTACGTGATCAAAGACGGCGAGATCATCATCGAGGATCACGAGTTCCGCGCGGATCACGAGGGGCGCATCCTCCACGTGGCCCCCGACTACGACCCGGATATCGAACGCGTGATCGAGCCGTTCTTCGAGGACTTCTACACCATCCGCTTCGCGAACTATCCGGTCGACGACCGTTATGTCCGGGGTGGTCAGATCATCCCGACCACCGGGCAGGCGGCGCCGGCGGGCCGCTAGCGCCAGGACACCACCCATGAGTCTCGAGCTCACCTTGCACACGGCGCCCACCGTACCGCTCGAGGCGGATATCCTGAGTCCGGCCCGGCTCGGCGGCCTGTCCGCGCTCGCCGCGGCGAAGCTCACGGTCGTGTACGGCAACCAGCCCGCCGAGCTGGGCGAGTTCTTCAAGGTCGCGGGCGCGGCGAACGGCGAATTGCACCTGACCGGCGACCTGTCCCGCCTCAAGCGGATCGGCGCCGGCATGGGCGCGGGGCGGCTCGTGGTGCACGGGCCCGCTGGCATGCACCTCGGCACCGGCATGACCGGCGGCGAGATCGTGGTCGAGGGCGACGCCGGCGACTGGGTGGGGCCGGAGATGAGCGGCGGCCGGATCGTGATCAAGGGAAACGCCGGCCACATGATCGGCAGCGCCTACCGAGGCAGCGCCGTCGGCATCCGTGGAGGCGAGATCCTGGTGTTCGGGAGCGCCGGCAATGAGGTCGGTGCCGGGATGCGCCGGGGACTGATCGCCGTCGGCGGGGACTGCGGCGACTTCGCGGGCGTGAACATGCTGGCCGGCAGCATCATCGTCTTGGGGCGACTGGGCTGGCGGAGCGGCGCCGGCATGAAGCGGGGAACCATCGTGTCCATGCACCCGGCGGAGCTGCTGCCCACCTTCCGCTACGCCTGCAACTATTGCCCGCCATTCCTCCGCCTGTATCTTCCCTACCTTTCCCGGCTCGGCCTGCCCGTGACCGATGCCCAGATCGCCGGCCCGTATCAGCGCTGGTGCGGGGATGCCATCGAGCTGAACCGAGGCGAGGTGCTGTTCCTCGACACCGGCGAGGCCACGCTGCAGGGCTGAGCCGACTCACTTCGCGCAGCCGACGCCGGGACGGCATCGTCCCGATCACTCGATTCGCCCGACCGATGAACGCCACTCCGCCGCGGGACGCGCGCCCGGATCGACGCCCAGGGGCTCGATCGTGAGTACGCTGTGCCTCACGCTGCACAAGCCGCCCGCGCGGCGGGTCGACCTGTCCCCGCTCACCGCCGACCACCTCGCGGGCAAGACGCCGGCCCAGATCGCCGCGCTCCCGCTGCGCAGCGGCAACCGGACGGTGCGAGTCGACGAGCTGTTCAGCGTTTCCGGTACCTCCATCACCGAGATCGAGATCCGCAACGCGTGCGACCGGCTGGATCGCATCGGGGAGGGCATGACCCACGGGCGGATCCTGGTGCAGGGCACCGCCGGAGCCTATCTCGGCGCCCGGATGGCGGGCGGCGTGATCGAGGTGCAGGGTGATGCAGGCGCCTATGCGGCCACGGGCATGAGCGCCGGGCTGATCCGCGTCTCGGGCGCGGTCGGCGATTTCCTCGGCGCCGCCATCCCGGGCGACCAGCGGGGCATGCGGGGGGGCACCGTCCTCATCGGGGGTGACGCCGGCGACCGCGCCGGCGACCGGATGCGGCGCGGGCTCGTGCTCATCGAGGGCCGTGCGGGCGACTACTGCGCTAGCCGCATGCTTGCCGGCACGATCGCGGTCTGGGGGCCGGTCGGACGGTTCCCGGGCATGGCCATGAAGCGGGGCACGCTCCTGCTGCGCCAGGCGCCTGTCCTCCTGCCCACCTTCAGCGACTCGGGCCGGCAGCCGCTCGGCTTCCTCTCCCTGCTGGTCCGGTCCTGGCGCGCGCTCCCCGGAAGGTTCGCGACCATCGCGGACTCGGAGGCGTTGGTGCACCGGTACATGGGCGACCTGGCGAACGACGGCCGCGGGGAGATCCTGGTCTGGCCCTGGGGGAACTGAATATGAAGATACGGGGCGTGCTGATCGAGGACACGTTCGCGGAAGCATTCACCATGCGGGTCGCGCGCGTCCTGATCACCGCGGCCACCCCGAGGTGGGCGATGGCGGCGGCCCTCAAGTTCACCGGGTTCGCCACCTCTGTCATCGGCTGCAAGGTCGAGGCGTCCGTAGAACGCGAGTTGGTGGCCTCGGACACGCCCGACCGCCGGCCCGGCGTGTCCGTGCTCGTCATGACGATGAGCAAAGACGACCTCGCCAAGCGGCTGGTAGAGCGGGTAGGTCAGACGGTGCTCACCTGTCCCACCACCGCCTGCTTCGACGGGCTCCCGGAGGCGCCCGAGCGTGTCGGGGTGGGGTCGGTCCTCCGGTTCTTCGGCGACGGGTTCCAGAGCAGCAAGCTGCTCGGCGGCGAGCGCTTCTGGCGCATCCCCGTCATGGAAGGGGAGTTCCTGATCCAGGAGAAATTCGGGGTGCAGAAGGCTGTGGGGGGCGGCAACTTCCTCATTCTCGCCCGTACCGCCGAGGCGGCGCTCGCCTCAGCCGAAGCGGCGGTCGACACGATGACCGGCCGGCCGGGGGTGATCATGCCGTTCCCCGGCGGGGTGGTCCGGAGCGGGAGCAAGGTCGGGTCTCGCAAGTCCAAGACCATGATCGCCTCGACCAATGATGCCTTCTGCCCTACCCTCAGGGCCGTCACGGAGACCGCGCTGCCCGCCGGCGTCAACTCGGTGCTCGAGATCGTCATTAACGGGGTCGACGCGCCGGCCATCGCGGGCGCCATGCGGGCCGGCATCGCCGCGGCGTGTCGGGAGGGCGTGGTCGCGATCAGCGCTGGCAACTACGGCGGCAAGCTCGGCCCCCACCATTTCTACCTGCGACAGATCATGGCGGAGGAGCAACCGCAGTGAGCGACCAGATCGCCCCCCCGAACCTCAACGCGCTCGCCGCAGAGATCGCGGACGGCATGGAAGCCCGGGCCGGGCATCTGCGCGTGTGTGCCTACGTGCTGGGGAACGGGGCGCGCATCATCGACGCCGGCATCCAGACCGACGGCGGCCTCGAGGCCGGGCTCGGGCTCGCGACCATCTGCATGGGCGGGCTCGGCAGCGTGACCTGCGCCCCGGTGCAGCTCGCCGACGACGTGTGGCCCGGCGTCACCGTCCGCACCGACCACCCGGCCCTGTCCTGTATGGCCTCGCAGTACGCGGGGTGGGCGATCTCGGTCGGCAAGTACTTCGCGATGGGATCCGGGCCCCTGCGCGCGCACGCGCGGGTGGAGAAGGAGCTGTTCGAGAGGCTCGGTTACGCGGAGACCGCCGAGCGGGGCGTGCTGGTACTCGAGGGGCGCACGCTCCCGACGCCCGAAGTCGTGGCGTGGGTGGCGACCAAGGCACGGGTCAAGCCGTCCCAGCTCACGTTCGTGATCGCGCCGACCGCGAGCCTG
>DATGDE010000141.1:0-6643 GCA_035311125.1 Gemmatimonadales bacterium | reverse complement strand
AGCGCCAGCGCGATGTCGGGCGTGCCGGGCCGGCCCGCGAGCCACACTACCTCGTGCGGCCCGCCCGCGTTGGGGATCGGGGTGACGGCGCCGGACCGGAACTCGACGCGCACGGCCGAGAAACGGTCGACAGCGTAGCTGCCGCTCGGCCCGGGCGGCGGGATGCCGAGCAACACGTTGGGTTCGATCACCACCCGATCGGACGTCAGCGTGCCCACGGAGCCTTCCTGGAAGCGGACGAATACGCGGGTGAAGCCGAACACGACGAGCTCGCACAGCGCCAGGCCAAGCGACGTCGCCCACTCACGCCTGACCAGCAGCGTGTACAGCATGCCGAAGAGGAGCACGGCGTTGATGGCGAACGCACCCTTGAGAATCGTGCGCCAGACGTTGCTGGTGTCGAAGCGGTACGGTAGGGTGATCGGCACGTTTCCCCCAGCGTTGCTCGTCGTCGTTCCATCGCCGCCGTGCACCAGCTATTGGCCGAGTAGGATGCACCCGCGGGAGTCAGCTCGAAGGCTCTGCGCCACGACCGCGCCGCTCCCTCGGTTACTCCCGCGTCAACACCTCGTCGAGCACGCGCAGGATGTCGGTCCATCCCTTCCGATGCCCCTCGACCACCTTCGGCGCCAGGCGCCGGTGAGTGAGGACCAGCTCCGTCCCCGTGCCGCGCTCGTGAAACTCGATGGTGACGACGGTCGGCTTGTAGTCGGTGCTCCTGGAGATCCAGGTGAACGACAGCAACGACGGCGGCTCGATCACCAGGTACTCGCCGCGGTGCTCGTGGTCGACGCCGTCCGGCCGGCCCTGCATCACGATCCGGAATGCGCCGCCGACCCGGGGATCGACGGCGACGGTGGCGTGGGTGACATCCCCCGGTCGCATCCAGTGCGCCAGGCTCTCCGAATCGAGCCAGGCCGCGAACACCCGCTCCCGCGGCACCGCTATCTGCCGCCGCACGACCAGGACCGGCCCCGCTTCATCGGTTTCGCTCATCGACCATCCTCCCGCGGATCTCGCGGCTGCCCCGGCCCGACGCCGCGTTCCTTCTCGAGGAGAAACGCCTCCAGCGCCCCCAGCCGGGTATCCCAGAACGTGCGGTAGTGCTCCAACCACTCCGACGCCTCCCGTAACGGCTCCGCGTTGAGGCGGAGCCGGTGCTCTCGGCCCCGTACGGTCCGCGCGACCAGTCCGGCCCGCTCCAGGACCTTCACGTGCTTGGAGACCCCGTTGAGCGAAATGGGGAATCGTTCCGCCAGCGCCCCGACGTTGGTCTCTCCTTCCGCCAGGACGCCAATGATGGCGCGCCGCGTCGGATCTGCAAGAGCGCCATAGACTTGATCCAGCACAGGCTCCACGGAGCCACCCCCGGTCTCTTGCGTTCAACCGTGTGGTTGAATATCATTAATCAACCGACAGGTAGAATATTATGGGCGCGGGCGCGGATGCGCCATCCCCACCAACCCAAGGAGGACGACATGGCAACCCAGGCCAACCCCATCCGGAACCCCATCCAGAACCATCGCGTCGTCTCGCACGAACAGTGGATCACCGAGCGCGCGGCGTTCATGGCAAGGGAAAAGGAGCTCACCCGGCTCCGGGACGAGCTGAGCCGGCAGCGGCGCGAGCTGCCGTGGGAGAAGGTCGAGAAGTCGTACGTCTTCGACGGGCCCAGCGGCAAGGAGACGCTGGCCGAGCTGTTCGACCAGCGCAGCCAGCTGGTCGTCTACCACTTCATGTTCAATCCGGCGTGGGACGAGGGCTGCCCCGCCTGCTCGTTCTGGGCCGACAACTTCAACGGGATCGATATCCACCTGGCGCACCGTGACATCACCTTCCTCGCGATCTCCCGGGCGCCGCTTGCGAAGCTCGAGGCATACAGGAAGCGGATGGGCTGGAGCTTCAAGTGGGTGTCCGCCGGCGACAGCGACTTCAACTACGACTTCCAGGCGTCGTTCGCCGCGGAGATCGCCAAGAGCGGCGCGGCCTACTACAACTACGGCACGGGTCGCAGGGTCGGCGAGGACATGCCCGGCGTCAGCGTGTTCTACAAGGACCGGAGCGGCGACATCTACCACACCTACTCCGCCTACTCCCGCGGGATCGATCTGCTGAACGGCGCGTACAACTACATCGACCTGACGCCCAAGGGTCGTGACGAGGACGGGCTGCCGTCACCCGCCGCCTGGTTGCGACGCCACGATCGGTACGAGGATTGACCGTGACCGGGATGACCCTGGCTCCCGAGACCTGGTACGGCGCCGCAGCGGGGTACCTGGGGATGTGGCTGGCGATGATGGTGCCGATGATGACGCCATCCCTGGTCCCGATGTTGGCGCGGTATCGTCGGTCCGTGCGCCGCCCCGACGGGATCCGTCGGCACGGACTGACGGCGCTGGTCGGCCTGGGCTACTTCGTCATCTGGGCCGTCTTCGGGGCCGCCGCCTGGGCTGCCGGCGCCGGGGTGAGAGCGGTCGAGACCCGCTGGGAGACGGTGGCGCAATGGCTGCCGGTCGCGGCCGGAGTGGTGCTTCTCGTGGCGGGCGGCGTGCAGCTCACCTCGTGGAAAGCGCGGCGGCTCGCGCTCTGGCGCGAAGAATCAGCATGCGGCTGCGCGCCCGCGCCCGGCGGCCTGGGCGCGTTGCGGCATGGCCTCAGGCTGGGCGTGCAGTGCAGCCTCTGCTGCGGCGGGCTGATGGTGGCGCTGCTCGCGATCGGGATGACGGACCTGGTCGCGATGGCCGCGGTGGCCGTCGCGATCTCCGCCGAGCGGTTGGCGCCGGTCCCGCTGCGAATCGCGCGGCTGGCGGGCGTGGCGATCATGCTGGTTGGCGTGCTGACGATCGCGCGGGCCTAGCGGCGTTGAGCCCCGGCCTCGCAGCCGGGGCTTTCGCTACCCGCGATCGCCCGTTCTCAATCGTCGAGCAGCTGATAGGCCGAGGTCCAGAAGTCGAGAACGAGCGGGGAAAGCGCCAGCCGGTCCGGACGGCGCTGGGTCATCAGCACGCCCACCATCTCCTCCTTCGGGTCGACGTGCCAGGACGTGCCGAAGGCGCCGTCCCAGCCGAACCGTCCGGGAACTTCCGCGATGCCGTTGCGCGCGGTGACGACGCCCAGACCGAGGCCCCAGCCGTACGTCTCCCAGAAATTCGGGAAGAACGGCGACACCGCCTTCTGCTCGGGCGTGAGGTGGTCCCGGGTCATCAGCTCGATCGTCGGTCGGGAGAGAACCCGCTCGCCGCTGCTCGTGCGTTGCCCGAGCATCATCCGGCCGAACGCGAGCAGGTCATCCGCCGTGGAGACGAGCCCGCCGGCGCCCGATTCGAACACGGAGGGGCGCGCCGCGTAGCCGCCGCCTGCCTCATGCAGGACGACGAGCTTGCCGGTAGCCATGTCCGCGCCGTAGCAGGCCGGGAGGCGGTCGAGCTTGGCCTCCGGGACTCGGAAGCCGGTGTCCGTCATCCCGAGCGGCCCGAAGATGCGCTCGTCCAGGAAAGCGCCCAGCGACTTGCCCGACACGCGGGCGATCAGCACGCCGAGGATCTCGGCGCTCATGTGGTAGAGCCAGCGCTCGCCCGGCTGGCACGCGAGGGGCAGGCCGCCCAGGCGCTTCATGAACTCGTCCGGCGTGCCCGCGAACGGCCATTCGGCGAGGGGCAGGCGCGCCTCCGCCAACGCCCGCTGGTATGGATACGCCGGGGACAGGAAGAGGACTTCACCGTAGCCCGAGCGGAAAGTCAGGAGGTCGCGCAGCGTGATCGGGCGGCTCGCCGGCACCGTGTCGTCGAGCGGGCTCTCGATCGTCCGGAGCACGCGGCGGCTCGCGAGCTCCGGCAGCCACTCGTCCACCGGATCGTCGAGCCTGAGCCTGCATTCCTCGACGAGGATCATGGCGCCCACGGCCGTGATCGGCTTGGTGGTGGAGGCGAGCCGGAAGATCGCGTCCCGCCGCATCGGCAGTTCGCCGCCGAACGCCATGGTGCCGATCGCCTCCACGTGCTCTCGCTCGCGCCAGCGGACGAGCGCGACGAGTCCGGGGGTGTGGCCGCTCTCGACGTGGCGTTGCAGCGCGGCGCGGATGCGCGCCAGCCGTGCGCTCGAGAAGCCGCTGCTCTTGATCGCGGGCGATCGCTTGGATGGTTGCCCGTAGCTCCGGGCATGAAGAGAGTGCTCGGGCATGCTGCGATCCCCCTTGAGAGAGCCCAGGACTCACTGCCAGGCTGTGGACCTGACTAGAGCACGACCATTGCAAGGGCCGGACTGAGAAGGTGCGGGGGGAGCAGCGAAAGGGACGTGAACGAAGCGTTAGAGTGTCTTCACCAATGGCGGCGGGGCATGCCCGGGCACCGATGCTCGGAGGCCTCGAACTGCTTGCGTCGGAACCCCCGCTAACGCACGTGGACCGGGACGGTGATCGTCGGCGGCGGCGTGGGCGGCGGCGGTGAGCCGGGTGGGGGCGGCGGGGCGGGTGGGGGAGGCACCGGCCCGAATCGGAGCGTCAGCTCGCCGGGGGCAGCCGGGGTGTACTCGAAGTCGTAGATCTCCCCCGGGTCGAACACCAGGACCGCCGCCCGCGAGATGCTCTGTGACGGCGGCAGGGGGTATCCGTCCTTCGCCACCGCGCGCCAGCTGATGGGTGCGTCGCCCGCGTTCAGCGAGACCATGAGCGGCATGTCGCCGGCCAGGTTGAACAGCCGGAAGCGATACCGGGTACCGGCCCTGAGATTCATCGCCTCCGGTTGCGTCTTCCCGTTCAGGACGAAGCTGGGGAACGGGCCGAAGACGGGGTTCTGGCTGGTGCCCGCGGTGCCGAAGAACAGGATTCTGTCCGTCTCCGGATCGAAGCGCTGCCCCGGGTCCAGTACGATGATCGGCCCATACAGCCCGCTGCCCATCTGCATCGCTTCGTTGAAGTGCGAGTGGTACATGAACGAACCGGCCCGCGGCGGCGTCCAGCGCACCGTGAGCGAGTCGTGCGGCGCAATGGACGGGAGGATGTTCTTCCCCGATCCGCTCCACCCGGGCACGCCATCCGGATAGCTCTCGAGCTCGATGCCGTGCCAGTGCACCGAGGCGGCCTGTTCCGACTGGTTGACGATCGTGACCGCGACGCGCTTGCCCCGCTCGAGCAGGAGGAGCGGCCCCGGCACCGGCAGCGCTGCGGGGTCCGCGGCCTCGGGCGTGCCGTCCAGGACGAACGACATGCCGGGCTGTGACCCGTAGACGTTGGGCTTCTCGCGCTGGATGATCCGGATGGCGCGTGGCGTCTCGGAGGGCTCCGCGTTGGGGCCCCTGGGCGCGATGGTGATTCCCATGACGAGTCCGAACATCTGGTGCGGCCGGTCGGACATGTGGTGGGCCAGCATCGAGCTGTCGAGCATGCCGTTCTTGGTATCCAGCGCGACGAGAGTCGAGAGGTGCGTGGCGTAATGGCAGTGATAGATCCAGTTGCCCGGCCGCGCCGCGTACCAGGACAGCGACATGGTCGCGAACGGCTGGAGGACCTCCGTCACGGCCATGCGCCGCCGCTCGGGCGGGTAGAGGGAGTCGGTCACACCGTCGCCCTCGGACTCCATGCGAAAGTAGAAGCCGTGGAGGTGCATCGGGTGATCGAGCTCGGTGAAATTGACGACGCGCCAGTGGACCGAGTCGCCCTGCGCGTAGCTCAGCCGTTCGGTATGCGGCCACGACAGGCCGTTTATGGCCATCGTGCAGCGGCTCAGTCCCGACGGGCTCGCCGGCTCGACCGCGCACCACCACGAGATGGCGAAGATGCGGTCGTCCGGCGTGCGCGGCGCGTTGGGCGGGTCGACCACGATGACGCCGTGGAGCTGCATATCCTCGACCAGCCGGAGGCCGATCGGATCCACTCCCCGCTTGCCCAGGTAGTAGTACGTGCCCGGCGCCGTGGCCTTGAACTGCACCGGCGTCGTCGCATTCACCGGGACGATGACGGAGTCGGACTGCCCCCGGGTCTTGCCGAAGCCGTAGACGGTCAGGGGCCGGTCGAGCCGGTTACGGATCGTCGCGTGAATCTCCGTACCCAGCGGGACGCGGATGACCGGTCCCGGTGTCGACAGTGCCTTGCCTGCCTCGGCGAACGCCGCCACGTCGAGCACGCGGCCGCTGTCGCCCTCGGGCCGCCACATGCCCGTTCGCGCCTCGATCGCGACGGTCAGGACCCCGTTCTTGAGGGTTCCGGCGGTTTGGCGGTTGTCGTTCGGCACGATGCTGTCGGCGGTCCACGGCGTGGCCGGACCGGCGGCGAGCGAGCCGAGGGATGCGAGCGCGGCGTACGCGATCCATCTCGTCATGGCAGGTCGGGTAAGGGGAATGAGGCGAAGATGGGCAGAATGTGCACGAGGGGCCCCATCGCCGCCAGGTGGCGTCGATGAAGCCGGGGGCCTCAGCTACGAGCGGTCCCTTGTCGGCGTGACTTCAGGCCTCGGTGCTGCTCCCAGTGCCCCGCGGCGGGGGACAGGCGGCCAGCCATGCCTGCTCGCCCGGGTCGAACACCCGGGAACGGGTAAGGAACCTGACCCCGAGGGGAGCCTCGAGGGAGAAGCCGGAGCCACAGCCGGGCACGACGTCGATCAGGAGCTGGGTGTGCTGCCAGACTTCGTACTGCTGCGCCCCGATATAA
>DATGDE010000140.1:0-4182 GCA_035311125.1 Gemmatimonadales bacterium | reverse complement strand
TGAGCCGATGTAGCTCCACCCTGCGGTTCCGCGCGCGGCCGGGTTCCGTCGCGTTCGAGGCGATCGGATTGGTGGGGCCGAAGCCGCGCGCTGTGAGCTGCAGCGGATCGACACCCCGGGCGATCAGGTATGTGCGGACCGCGTCGGCGCGGGACTGGGAGAGGCGCCGGTTCGTGGCGGTGCTGCCGCGGCTGTCGGTGTATCCCGCGACCTCGACCCGCAGGGCGGGGTAGGCTTCGAGACTCGCGGCCACCCGATCGAGCGTGTTGTGGGACTGGTCGGTGAGATTCGAGCTTCCGGTCTCGAAGTTCACCCCTTCCAGCACGAGCGTCCGCTCTGTCCCGGTGAACAGGATCGCGCAGCCGAGCGCGTCCACGCGCTGCCCTGCGGGTGTCCCCGGGCACTTGTCGACGGAATCGGGCACGCCATCCTGGTCCGCGTCCTTGGGCAGCGAGCACCCCACCGCATCCACCGGGTCCCCAGCGGGAGTGTTGGGGCACTTGTCGGTCGCGTCCGGCACGCCGTCGTGGTCTGAGTCCAGCGGGCAGCCTGTGGCATCGACCCGCGTACCGGCCGGGGTGCCGGGACACCGGTCGGCGGCGTCGACCACGCCGTCCTGATCCGCGTCCTTGGGAAGCGTGCACCCGTTGGCGTCCACCGTGTCGCCCGCCGGGGTGTCGGGGCAGCGATCGCTTGCGTCTACGACGCCGTCTCCGTCGGCGTCCTTGGGCAGAGGGCAGCCGTGCCCGTCCACCGCTTCGCCTTGCGGGGTGCCGGGGCAGGTGTCGGCGCTGTCAACCACGCCGTCGTGGTCGCTGTCCCGGATGCCGCCGGCGCCGCCGAGCTGGATGCCCAGGCCGGTCTGAATCGAGAAATCCCAGTTGTCCTGCACGGCGGCGCTCGCGTTGAGCGGCGAGGGGAAGTAGTCGGCCACTCCCTCCAGGCGGCCCACCAGCCGGTTGCCGAGGTCCACGCGCACGCCCAGCAGCCCGGTGATTCCGTCCTCCCATGCGTGGAAGCTCTTGCGGTACTGCTGATGCACGTATCCCGCGCCCAGCAGCACGGCGGCGCGCGTCGCCGCCTGGGCCGCGTACAGCAGGCGGAGCTCGATCGGGACCAGGCCGACATCGCCGCTCCCGGCGGACGTCGTGGACAGCGCGGCTCCCGAGGCTTCGACAGCGAGGTCATGGAGGAAGAACACATTCACGCGCCCGCCGCCTCCGAGCGAGTGGTCGAAGCCGAGCGACTGATCGAAGCGGGTGAGCCGGACGAATGCGCCGAGCTCGACGGTCCCGGGGCGCTGTCCCTCTACCGGCACTGCCGCGAGGCTCACGACGGCGGCGAGGAGGATTGCCGCTCTCAGGTGGCCACCTCCGGCGCGAGCGCGGGTCCCGTCAACGGCTGGTTGCCCGGGGGAGGAGCGGCGGACGCGGGTGGCGCGGCCGGTTGATCCGCCACGATGCGGAACGACTTCACCGCTCCCTGCAGGCGGTCAGCCGCCTCGGCGAGCTGGTTGGCCGAGGAGGCGATTTCCTCGGTGGACGCCGACTGTTGTTCGCTCGAGGCGGCGATCTCCTGGGCCGAGGCGAGCAGGCCGTCGGTCCCCATCGCCACCGCCGCCAGCCGGGCCGCGATTTCGTCCACGAGGTGGCGTACCTCGACGGCGGACGTGGCGATTTCCTGGCTCCAGGCGTCGTTCGCTTCGGCCTCGCCCGCGACCGTCGCCAGTCCCTGCGACGCGGTTTGGGCGGTTGCGCGCACGACGGCGCCGGTCTGCGCCAGGCGCAGCAGCCGGTCGCGCGTTTCCTGCGCGCGGGTGAGCACGCTGCGCACCGTGTCCGCGGTTTCGGTGGCGGCGGCCGCCGCGAGCGAGGCCAGCTTGCGGACCTCGTCGGCCACCACGGCGAATCCACGGCCCTGCGGGCCGGCCCGCGCCGCCTCGATGGCGGCGTTGAGCGCCAGCATGTTCGTCTGCGTCGCGACCGCCTTCGCCTGGCCCACGAATTTCTGGATTTGCGTGGACGAAGCCGCGAGGGCCTCGGCTTCGTCTGCGCCGCGCTCGACTTCCTCCGCGAGGCGCGTCAGCTGGGTGATGCTCTGATCGAGCTGCTCGCGATGATGGCGGGCCAGGCCCGCGAGCTCGGCGTTGCGGCGCACGGAATCCTCCGCGCCCGCGGCGAGGGCGGTGGCGATCTGGAGAATGCGGCCGGCGTCGTCGGCTGCCGCCCGCACCAGCTGGGCCTGCTCGGCCGCCCGCTTGGTGAGGTCCTGGGTGGTCGACGTCATCTCCTCGGTGGACGCGCTCATCTGCTGCGTCGCGGCGGAAATCTCCGCCGCCATCGCGGCCGATTCGTCGGAGGCGGAGCGGATCGCGCCGACCAGCTGGCGCAACGCCGCCACCATCCGCTGCACCGAGCCCATCAGCTCGCCGATTTCTCCGGACTCCGCGCGCGCCTCGATGTCCGAGGCGGACAGATCCCCGCTCGCGACGCGCGCCGCGATCTCACCGGCGGCCCGCACCGGTGCAGTGATGCGCCGGGAGAGCCAGCGGCCGGCCCAGAACATCACCGCCACCGCGATCCCGAACAGGATGACCGCCGCCGCCAGCACCGTCCGCTGCACCGCCTGGGCAAGACCGTACGCCGTCGCGGTCGGCTGATGGAACAGCACCCAGTAGCGCCCCTGGTTCGCCGGGAACCGACCGCGGGTGACCGGAACAGACACGACGAGCTCCGGGCCGCGGCTCGCCTCGAACACGGTGCGGCGCGGCTGATCCGGGTTGAAGAGCGAGCGGTCCCGCGGCACGCCGCGCAGCTCGGCTTGTTCCGGGCCGAAGAGGAGGTTGCCCCGCTCGTCCATCAGCTGCAGGTACGCGCTGTCGCCGAGCCCGGTCCTGCCCAACAGCAACGCGAGGCGATCGAGCTGGTAGATGACCTCCAGCACGCCGACCGCCTGCGCTCCCTCCGCCGGCCGGATGGCGACGGCATAGCGCACGGTGACGGACCGGGACGCGGGGTCGACGACCGGATCGCCTTCGGCGGCCCCTGCCTGCATCGCCTGCTGCCACAGCGCGTCGTCCTGGCGGGAGAACCGGGCCGGCCGGCTGGACGCCATCACGATGAGTCCGTGCCGCTCGGTGAAGGCGAGATCGGTGAAATCCGACCCCTCGGGGTACCGCTTGAAGTAGTTCTCGAGGTTGCGATCGCCGCCGATCTGGTGCGTGGCGCCGAACAGGCGCTCGAGCGTTGCCGGTTCGGCCTGGTCGAGGCGGCGGCTCGACACCGATTGCGCGGCGTCCAGGGCTGCGCGCGCCACGAACGGGTTGGCTGCGAGCCGGTCGGCTTCGCGGTGGCGGTCGCGGACGTAGGTCGCCACCAGGTCGGCGGCGCGACTCGCGACTTCGGTGCCGTGTTGGTCGGACAGGCGCTCGAGCGAGGCTCGGGCGGTACGGGCGGCGAGCAGCCCCAGTCCCAGCAGGACGATGAGCGCGGCCGCGGCAACGCTCATGCTGAACCGCTGCAACAGGTCCCTGAGGGTGGTGGCCATGGGCTCGTCGCGCAAAGTATGCCGGGTTTCTCAGGGGAGCAAGTCTGTGTAATTTCAGTGACTTATGTCGCATGCACCCGGCTACGACCCGCAGGATGTGGAGGCCCGCTGGCAACAGCGCTGGGTCGAGCGCCACACCAACGAGCCGGAGCTCGACCGGCCTGCGCGCCCGTTCTACAACCTCATGATGTTCCCCTATCCGTCGGCCGAAGGGCTCCACGTGGGGAACATGTTCGCGTTCACGGGCGCCGACATCTTCGGGCGGTTCCAGCGGCTGCAGGGTTACGACGTGTTCGAGCCGATCGGCTTCGACGCGTTCGGCATTCACTCCGAGAATTACGCGCTCGCGGTGGGCACGCACCCGGCGCAGCTGATCCCGCGCAACATCGACACGTTCCGGCGCCAGCTGCGGCGGTTCGGCGGGATGTTCGACTGGCGTCACGAGCTCTCGACCACCGATCCGGCCTACTACAAGTGGACCCAGTGGCTGTTCCTGCAATTCTTCAAGAACGGCAAGGCCGTCCGCAAGGAAGCGCCCGTAAATTGGTGCCCGTCATGCAAAACTGTTCTGGCCAATGAACAGGTTATCAACGGGCATTGCGAGCGCTGTGATACCGAAATTACTCACAAGAATCT
>DATGDE010000139.1:0-3658 GCA_035311125.1 Gemmatimonadales bacterium | reverse complement strand
CGCCGTCGTGGCGCGCTCGGGCGCCTTGAAGGTGAAGCGCACCTCGTCGGTGGGCATGTACTTGAGGATCTCGATGAGGTACGCCGCGTTGAACCCGATCTCCAGCGCGTCGCCCTCGTAGGTCACGGCCATCTCGTCCTGCGCCTCGCCGAGGTCCGGCGTCTGGACGCTGAACTTGAGGGCCCCGCCGCCGAACGAGAGCCGGATGCGGTGCGTCTGGTCGCTGGCGACGATGCTCATCCGCCGCAGCGCCGACGCCATCGCCACCTTGTCCACCGTGGCGAACTTGTCGTTCTCGCGCGGGATGACCTGCTCGTAGTTCGGGTACGGGCCCTCGATCAGCCGCGTGTACACCTGCGTGCCCTCGGCGTGGAAGCCGAGGTGGTTCTCGGACTTGGCGATCTCCACCGTCGCGTCCGGCGGGAACAGCCGGCGGATCTGCTCCAGCGCCTTCGGCGGCACGATCAGCTCGGCCTGTCCCGCGCCCCCCTCGGCGAGGGGCACGTCCATCTTCGCCAGCCGGTGCCCGTTCGTGGCGACCATCCGCATCCGGTCCTTGCGCAGGTCCCACAGGACGCCGTTCAGGATCGGCCGGCTCTCTTCGGTGGAGGTGGCGAAGGACACGTGCCCGATGAGCTGGTGGAGGTCCTTGGCCGCGATGCGCCACGGTGCGTCGAACTTCACCTGCGGGAACGAGGGGAACTCGTCGCGCGGGAGGCCGAGGAGGCGGAACCGGCTCTTGCCGCACTCGACCTGCGCCCGCTGCTCCCCGGCGGAGGTGACCCGGACCGGCGAGGCCGGCAGCTCCCGCGCGATCTCCGTCAGCTTCTTGGCCGGCAGGGTGATGGCCCCTTCCTCGTCCACGTCCGCGGCGACCGTCGTCGCCACGGCGATGTCCAGGTCGGTGCCGGAGAGGCGGAGGCCGTCCTTGCGGGCCTCCAGCAGGATGTTCGAGAGAACGGGAAGGGTGGTCTTCGTCGGGATGCTCGGTCCGACGGCGAGCAGGCCTTCCTGCAGCTTCTCCCGCGTGATGGTGAACTTCATCCTGTTGTCCTCATCGCGTGCGCGTCGAACTGCCGTACCGCGAACCTGTGAGAAGAATCTAGTGGTATCCGTAGAGCGTGTGGAACTGTGTACGGGCGCCGGAGCCGTGCGGCGCGGCGCGGACTTGCGGGCCCGCCGCCCCGCTCCGTGGCGTGGACAGCCGGTGCGCTGCCCACACCGCCGCCCCCCTCTCCACACCGGCCCACAGCAATCCCCGCACTTCCCACACCTACAATGACGACAACTCCCCCCGCGCGGCCCCGACGCGATCGCGGAAGGCGTGGTCGCGCGCGAGCTGGTGCTGCACCTTGTCGAGGCTGTGGATCACCGTCGAGTGGTCCCGGCCGCCGAACGCCTGCCCGATCTCGACCAACTGCATCCCGAGCACGTCGCGCGCCAGGTACATCGCGACCTGCCGCGGCACCGTGAGGCGCTTGGTGCGCGCCTTCGAGCGCAGGCCCTCGGGGGTCACGCCCCAGCGCCGCGCCACGACCTCCTGCACGCGGTCGATGGACGGCGGCAACTTGCGGCCCGACGCGCCGTCCCCGTCGCCGGGGGACTGGATCTTGTCGGAGAGCGCCTCGCGCGCCAGGTCGATGGTGATCTCGCGGTGCTTGAGCGAGGCGAACAGCAGCAGCTTGATGATGCACCCTTCCAGCTCCCGGACGGAGCTGCGCACGTGCTCGGCGATGAACCGGATGACGTCGTCCGGGATCGTCATGTCGAGGTGGTCCTGCTCGGCCTTCTTGCGCAGGATCGCCGTGCGGTGCTCGACGTCGGGGTGGCCGATGTCGACGACCATCCCCCACTCGAAGCGGGAGACCAGGCGCACCTCGAGGCCCGGGATCTCCTTCGGCGGCCGATCGGACGTCAGGACGATCTGCCGGCCCGCCTCGTGCAGCGCGTTGAAGGTGTGGAAGAACTCCTCCTGCGTCGTCTCCTTCCCCTCGAGGAAGTGGACGTCGTCCACCAGGAGCAGGTCGAGGTCGTTGCGGTAGCGGCGGTGGAACGCCGGCATGGTCCGCGACTGGATGTTCTCGATGACGTCGTTGATGAACTGCTCGGCGCTGATGTAGACCGTCCGCATCCCGGGCTGCCGCTCGAGGATGACGTGGGCGATGGCCTGCATCAGGTGCGTCTTGCCGAGCCCCGTAGGGCCGTAGATGAACAGCGGGTTGTAGGTCTTGCCCGGCGCCATCGCCACCGCGTGCGCCGCGGCGGCCGCCATCTCGTTCGACTTCCCGACCACGAACCGCGGGAAGGTGTAGCGGCTGTTGAGCGGCTGGGCCCAGGACGGCACGCCGCCCGGCTGCGCGGGGGCGCCGGAGGGGGCCGGCGGGGGCACGAAGAAGTCCATCTGCGGCCGACGCGCCTGGTCGTCGCGGACCCGGAAGGTCACCGCGAACGTCCGGCCCGCGGCGCGCTCGGAGAGCTCGGAGAGCAGCGCGGAGTGCTTCGACTCGTTCCACTCGGCCGCGAACTGATCGGGTGCGCCGAGCACGAGCCGGCCCTCCTCGAGGCCGATGGCCTCCACCGGCTCGAGCCACGTGCGGACGGTCTGCTCCGGCAGACGCTGACGCGCCTGGTCGAGGAGGAGCTTCCAGGTTTCTTTGGCCGACTGCTCCATCAACACGTCGCTGGGGTGAGGCGGGAGGTCCAAGGGCGACCGAACGTACCCCTCGAATGTGGAAAAGTCAACCTTGTCCCAACCCCGTGTGCTGGGTAGCTTTGCCATTCCTTTGGAGGCTTGAGCGTGAAACCGAGTTATCGTCCGCGGAACCGCAAGCGCGTCAACAAGCACGGCTTCCGCCACCGGATGTCCACCCGGTGGGGCCGGGAGACGCTGTCGCGGCGCCGCAAGAAGGGGCGCAAGCGGCTGACCGTGAAGGTCCCCTCGAAGCATCGGGGCGCCTGACGGCCGAGCGGTTGCCCAGGACCTCTCGCATGACGCGCGCGGCGGACCTTCGCGCGCTGCTGACACAGGGGAAGCGCCGTCGAACCGATCACCTCGATCTGTTCACGCGGCCTTCCCCTGTCGGCCGTTCGCGGCTGGCCGTGGTGGTGCCGCGCCACGCCCACACCGCCGTGGCGCGCAACCGGCTGCGGCGGCGGATCAGGGAGATCGGCCGGCGGTACGTGCTCCCGGTGCTCCCGGACCCGCTCGACGTCGCGATCCGGGCGCGGCCGGCCGGGTACGACGCCACGTTCGCGCACCTGCGGCTGGAGATCGTCGCCGCGCTATGTCCGTCGCCGCACGCCTCGTCGTCCTGCTGATCCGCGGCTACCAGGTCACGCTGTCGCCGCTGCTGCCTTCGGCGTGCCGCTACCAGCCGACCTGCTCGCGCTACGCGCTCGAGGCGGTCGAGCGGTACGGGGCGCTGAAGGGGGCGTGGCTGGGTGCGCGACGCATCGCGCGGTGTCACCCTTTCCATCCGGGCGGCTATGACCCGGTGCCCTGAGGACCGATGGAACGGCGCCTGATCTACGCCATCGCCCTGATGATCGTGGTGGCGGTCCTCCCGTCCCTGTTCCTCAAGCCGGCGCCCCGCCGGCCCGCGCCGCCGGCCGCTCCGGCGCCCGAGAGCACGGCGCGCGGCGTCCAGCCCCCGGCCGT
>DATGDE010000138.1:0-4145 GCA_035311125.1 Gemmatimonadales bacterium | reverse complement strand
GAAGGAGATCGCCCAGGTTGGCTCGATTTCGGCCAACGGCGACAAGGAGATCGGGGACAAGATCGCCGACGCGATGGACAAGGTGGGCAAGGACGGGGTGATCACGGTCGAGGAGGCGAAGGGCCTCGAGACCACGCTGGAAACCGTGGACGGCATGCAGTTCGACCGCGGCTATCTCTCGCCCTACTTCATCACCGATCCGGAGAAGATGGAAGCCGTGCTCGAGGACGCCTACATCCTCGTGCACGACAAGAAGGTCTCGGCGATGAAGGACCTGCTCCCGCTGCTCGAGAAGGTGGCGCAGTCGGGCAAGCCGCTGCTGCTGATCTCCGAGGACGTGGAGGGTGAGGCGCTCGCCACGCTCGTGGTGAACAAGCTCCGCGGGACGCTGAAGGTGTGCGGCGTGAAGGCTCCGGGCTTCGGCGACCGGCGCAAGGAGATGCTCACCGACATCGCGGTGCTCACCGCGGCGAAGGTGATCTCCGAGGAATTGGGCTTCAAGCTCGAGAACACGGTGCTGGGCGACCTCGGCCAGGCCAAGCGGATCGTGGTGGACAAGGACAACACCACCATCATCGGCGGCAAGGGCAAGCAGGCCGACATCCAGGGCCGCATCGCGCAGATCAAGTCCGCCATCGAGAAGTCGACGTCGGACTACGACAAGGAGAAGCTGCAGGAACGGCTCGCGAAGCTGGCGGGCGGCGTGGCCGTGATCAACGTCGGCGCGGCCACCGAGACCGAGATGAAGGAGAAGAAGGCGCGGGTGGAGGATGCGCTGCACGCCACGCGCGCGGCGGTCGAGGAGGGCATCGTGCCGGGCGGCGGCGTCGCGCTGCTGTGGTGCCAGAAGTCGCTCGACAAGGTCCGGGGTGTCGACGAGGACGAGAAGATCGGGATCGACATCATCCGGCGCGCCCTCGAGGAGCCGATCCGCATGATCGCCCAGAACGCGGGCGCGGAAGGCTCGATCATCGTGGGCAAGGTGAAGGAGTCGGCCAAGCTGAATTACGGCTACAACGCCCAGACCGACGAGTACGAAGACCTGGTCCTGGCCGGCGTCATCGACCCGACCAAGGTCACGCGCACCGCGCTGCAGAACGCCGCATCCATCGCCGGACTGCTCCTCACGACGGAATGCGTCGTGGTGGAGAAGAAGGAGAAGGAGAAGGCGCCCCCGATGCCCGGCGGTGCCGGCGGCATGGGCGGGATGTATTGACGGCTAGGCGCTCCGGCGCCTGGACGGGCAGGCTCGGGCACCCCGGGAAGGCTCCGGGGTGCCCTTTTTTCGCCCGGGCTATCCCCGAACACGTTGCCATTTACTATGTTGGAAGGTGACCTCTCCGGTCGGACGAGCCGGATCTGGCGCGGATGCCGGCCCGGCGGAACGCGCCTCGCTGTCGCGTGAGCTCAGTGAGTTCCTGATCGAGCTCTCGATCGCCTTGCACAAGCACGCCATGTATCCGCTCGGCCACCCGTCTCTGGCGCCGGCCGTGGCGCGCATGATCCACCGTGGCGAGGCGCTGCTGCAGGACCGGCCTTCCCTGTCGCTCGGTGTGGCCCGCAACCAGCTCGTGATCGAAGGCGTCGCGACCGACCCGAAGCACCCGGTACTCGCCGAGCTCGCGGGCCGGCTGCACCGTCACCACCTCGGCGCCGTCACTTTCAGTCGCGGCATCGAGCCCGGCGAGGTGGCGGACATGTTGCGCACTCTGGCCGTGGAGGCCGACCGCACCGGCCAGCCGCTCGGCATGGGCGATCCGGCGAAGCTGTCCGCCTGGAAACACGTGCGCCTCCACCCCATGACCTACGAGCGGCTCGAGCTGCTCGACCAGGCGCCCCAGGTCGCTCCCGATGCCGCCGCGGAGGAGCGCTCGGCGGATGACGCCGCGCTGGCCCGCGACGCACGGGTCCGGGGCGCCCAGCTATGGATCGGCCTGGCGCGGGCGGCCCTCGCGGGTCAGATCGGCGAGGACGAGGCCCCGCCGACCCGACCCGCGGTGATCGCCAAGGCGATCGACGAGCACGCCGGCGGTGCCGCCTACGACCAGGTGATCGTCGGCTACCTGCTGCAGATCGCGCAGGAGCTCAAAGCCGCGGGCGGGCAGGAGGCGCTCGAGCTGCGGCGGCGGACGTCGCGGCTGCTCTCCGAGATGCGGCCCGACACGCTGCGCCGTCTGATCGAGATGGGCGGAGACTCGGCGCAGCGGCGGCAATTCGTCCTCGATGCGTCCCACGGCATGGCCGTGGATGCCGTGCTCGAAGTCATCAAGGCCGCCGCCGATGCGTCCCAGCGTACCGTCTCGTCCTCGCTGATGCGCATGCTCTCGAAGCTCGCCTCGCACGCCGAGCAGGGCACGCCCCACGCCCGGTCGCTCGCGGACACCGCGCTGCGCGATCAGGTGCGCTCGCTGCTCACCGGCTGGGATCTCGAAGATCCCAATCCCTCGGGATACGGCGCCGCCCTGCAGCGCATGTCGCAGGCGGGGCCGAGCCTGCTGGCGTCGATGGAGCCGATGCACGCTGCCGAGCCGGAGCGCCTGGTGCAGATGAGTCTCGAGGTGAATGCGCTGGGCCCGCACGTCTTCCGAGCCTGCGCCGAGCTGTTGGACAGCGGGAGACTCACCCTGCTGATGGATCTGCTGGAACAGGCGCCCGGCACCGTTGCGGCGGAAGAGATGTGGAGCCGGGCGGCGAGTCCGGAGACCCTGCGCTGGATCCTGGGGAACGAGCCGGTGGATTTTGCCGTAGCCGATCGCCTGCTGCTGCGGCTTGCCGAGCGAGCGGCCGAGCCGTTGCTCGACGCGCTTGCGTCCTCCGAAACGCGCGCCACGCGCCGGGCGATTCTCGAGCGCCTGGTGCGGCTGGGGCCTGCTCTGGGCCCGAGCATCACCGCGCGGCTGACTGACGAGCGCTGGTACGTCAAGCGCAACCTGCTGACCCTGCTCGACCTCCTCCCCGAGCCGCCGCCCGGGTTCTCGGCGCTCGAGTGGCTGAGCGATCCCGATCCCCGCGTGCGCGTCGAGGCGCTGAAGCTCGGCCTCAAGAACCCCGCGGAGCGCGAACGGGTGATCACGCGCGGGCTCGCAGACGGGGAGCACCGGATCGCGCGGCACGCGTTGATGGCGGCGCAGGAGGGCGTGCTGCCGGTGGAGGCGGTGCCGCATGTGGTCGCGATGGTGCGCAATCGCAACCTGCCCCCCGACGTGCGGGTGCCGGCGATCCGGCTGCTCGGCTCCTCGCAGTCGCCGCAGGCCCTGGAGACGCTGCTCGCGCTGGCCGACGGCGGGCGCACGCTGCTCGGGAAGCGCAAGCTGCCGCCGAAATCGCGCGAGCTGCTGGCGGCGCTGACAGCGCTCGCGAGCGGTTGGGGAATGGAGCCGCGCGCCATGGAGGTGCTGCTCGTCGCGGCGGTATCGAGGGATCCCCAGCTGCGAGCGGCCACCGATCCGGAGAAGGCGGCGCTCTGAGCGAGCCCGCGGAATTTCTCGGCGCCTTCGCGCAGGCTCTGGCCGGCATGTCGCTCTACGCCGAGGGCCATCCGGCGCGTGCGCGGGGCATCGACGCGGCGTACGACGAGCTGCTCGACCTGCAGCGCGACACGGCGCGGCCCCTATTCACGTTTCTCGGGGACGAGGTCATCTTCGGGCGCCTCCCGCTCCGGGAGATGCGCAACTGGGACTGGTCGACGCGGCTCGCCGAGGCGGGGATCCAGCGGCTCGAGTTCATGGAGCGCGTGTCGCGCGAGGAATTCGAGGTCTTCCTCGAGGACGTGCTGGCACGCCTCACCTTGACGCCGATCGACACCGCCGAAGCGCGCCAGCTGCGCCCCGCCTCCATCAAGTTCGGCGCCGTCGGCGTCCGCGGTGGGCCAGCGCCGACGCAGGACGAGCTGCTGCCGACGGCGACCATCGCCTTTTCCTTGGGCGAGGAAGCGGAGACGATCCGCTGGCTGCACCGCGAGGTGCAGGAGCGCGAGAGCCTCCCCCTGGCGGAAGCCGAAGCCGTGGTGCGCTCGTTGTCGGTCGCGATGCACGGCGACCAGCAGATGATGCTGCCCCTCCTCCAGCTCAAACAGTTCGATCAGTACACGACGACTCATTCCCTGAACGTCGCGGTGCTCAGCATGGCGCTCGCCGAGTTTCTGG
>DATGDE010000137.1:0-4358 GCA_035311125.1 Gemmatimonadales bacterium | reverse complement strand
CGTAGCGTCGCTGGCCCTCGGCGTAGATCGTGTCGAAGGCGAGCGAAGATTTGCCGGAACCCGACAGGCCGGTGATGACCGTCAGCGTGTTGCGGGGAATCGAGACGGTGATGTTCTTGAGGTTGTGCTCGCGCGCGCCGCGGACGATCAGCGAGTCGTTGGCCATAGCCTCGGAGGCTAGTTGGGGACGGGGCGGCAGGTCAATCCTACCGATGTGGGTATCTTGCCGTCCCATGAACGACCGACCTCTGTTGCAGACGGCGGCGGCCCTCGCTGCCGATTATCTCGAAGGCCTCCCCACCCGCAGCGTCGCCCCCACGCAGGCAGCCCTCGACGGGCTGCGAGCGATCGACCGCCCCCTGCCCGAAGGGCCTGCCGATCCACGCACAGTACTGGCCGAGCTCGACACGATCGCCTCACCGGCGACGATCGCGAGCGCCGGCGGACGCTACTTCGGGTTCGTCATCGGCGGCACCCTGCCGGTGACGCTCGCGGCCAACTGGCTCGCATCGGCCTGGGATCAGGACGCGAATCTCGTCGTGCTCGGGCCCGGGGTGGCGGCGTTCGAGCATGTGGCCATGCGTTGGCTGCTCGAGGCGCTCCATCTTCCACCGGAATGCGCCGCCGGGTTCGTCACCGGCGCCACGATGGCCAACTTCACGGCGCTGGCCGCCGCCCGCCACGCGCTGCTCGAGCGGACGGGCTGGGACGTGGAAGCCGACGGGCTGTTCGGCGCCCCACCGCTGACCGTGGTCGTGGGCGAGGAAGTCCACATCAGCGTCGTGAAGGCGCTCGGGCTCGTGGGACTGGGCCGCGACCGCGTGGTGCGTGTGCCGACGGACGCCCAGGGCCGCATGCGCGCCGAGCGGCTGCCGGCGGTGGATGCGCAAACCATCGTATGCGTGCAGGTGGGAAACGTGAACACCGGCGCGTGTGACCCGGTGCGCGAGGTCTGCCGCCGCGCGCACGAGGGCGGCGCATGGGTGCATGTGGACGGTGCGTTCGGCCTGTGGGCCGCCGCCGCGCCGGCACGGGCGCCGCTCGTGGACGGTATCGCCGAGGCGGACTCGTGGGCGCTCGACGCCCACAAGTGGTTGAACGTCCCCTACGACAGCGGCGTCGCGGTGGTCCGCGATGCCGCCGCGTTGCGGGGCGCGATGTCGACCTCGGCCCCCTATCTCGTCCACGGAGCCGCCCGGGAGCCGTGCGACTACACGCCGGAGCTGTCGCGGCGGGCGCGCGGCATCGAGATCTGGGCGGCGCTCGCCTCCCTCGGCCGCCGCGGGCTCGCCGACTTGGTGGAGCGCTGCTGCCGCCACGCGACGCGATTCGCCGCAGGACTGCGGGCTGCCGGCTACGAAATCCTGAACGAGGTGACGCTGAACCAGGTGCTGGTGAGCTTCGGCGACGACGCCGCGACGCGCCGGGTGATCGCCGCGCTCCAGGCCGACGGGACGTGCTGGTGCGGCGGTACGACCTGGCACGACCGCGCCGCGATGCGCATCAGCGTCTCATCGTGGGCGACGACGGACGAGGACGTGGAGCGGAGCCTCGCGGCGATGGTCCGAGTCGCACGCCTGCACGGATCTCGCTGATCGCCCTGACGGGGTGCGGGCGCCGGGGGCACACCGGCGCAGGCGGCCGCCTGGGCGAGCATGACGAAGCCCGGGCCATGGGGCGGCGACCACCAAAGTCGTGCTCCGGGCCACGGACCGCTTTGGTGGCACGGCGGTAGTAAGGGAGACCGTCTCCCTCGGGGCGACCCCACGAGGAGTGCTGCCATGGCCACCGCCACATCCAATGTGCTGACCGAAGTCCCGTCCCCGTCGGCGGTCCCCGGCCATACCCGCTCGCTGGTCGTGGTCTCCAACCGCCTGCCGTTCACCGCGGAGCGCCGTCCCGACGGCATCAGGTTCACCCGTTCCTCGGGCGGCCTGGTCGCGGCCCTGGATCCCGTGCTGGGCCAGCGCGGGGGCGTCTGGGTGGGCTGGCCGGGATTGGAGCAGGAAACGGAGGACTCGCCCGCCGCACTCGTCCCGCCGGCGGGGTCGCGCGTCCGTTACCGGTCCGTGAGCCTCACCGCGCGCGAAGTCTCGGCGTATTACGGCGGCTTCTCCAACCGCACGCTGTGGCCGCTGTTCCACTACCTGATCGACCGCGTGCGCAGCGACGCGTACACCTGGGCGGCCTACGAGCAGGTGAACGAGCGCTTTGCCCGGGCGGCGGCCGAGGAGAGCACCGACGACGACCAGGTGTGGATCCACGACTATCAGCTGCTGCGCGTCCCGTATTTCCTGCGGCGCCTGGCGCCACGCCGCCGCGTCGCCTTCTTCCTGCACATTCCGTTTCCCGCCTACGACGTCTTCCGCATCCTCCCCTGGAGCCGCCAGCTGTTGCGCGGCCTCCTGGCGGCGGATCTCGTGGGAGTGCACGTGTCGGCGTACGCCCAGCACCTGATCACCTGCGCCGAGCGGCTGCTGGGCTGCGACGTCGACCGCGCGACCGACCGGGTGCACTTCGAGGGCCGGGACGTGAGCGTTCAGGCCCATCCGCTCGGGATCGACCCGGGCCATGTCGAGACACTCGCCCGGGCCGCCGGGCCACGGGAGCCGGGTACAACGGAGCCCGCCCGCGTCATCGGACTCGACCGGCTCGACTACACCAAGGGGATCCTGCAGCGCATGCTCGCCGTCGAGCGCCTGCTCGAGCGCTATCCGGAGTTCCAGGGCCGTTTCGTGTTCACCCAGGTCCTGGTGCCGTCGCGCGAGCAGGTCGCGGAATACCGCCTGCTCAAGCGTGAGCTGGACGAGGCGGTGGGCCGGATCAACGGCCGCTTCTCCGACCAGGGATGGTCGCCGATTCGTTACCTGGTGCGCAGCCTGTCTCCGACGGAGCTCGGAGCCCTGTACCGCCACGCCGACGTCGCACTGGTGACGCCGCTGCGCGACGGGATGAACCTGGTGGCCAAGGAGTACGTCGCGGCCCAGGTGGACGAGCCCGGCGTGCTGATCCTGTCGGAGCTGGCGGGCGCGGCCGAAGAGCTTCAGGAAGCGCTGCTGGTGAACCCGTTCGACGTCGACGCCCTGGCCGAGGCGCTGCACCGCTCGCTCACGATGCCGCCCGACGAGCGGCGGGCCCGCATGACCGCGCTGCGCCACCGGGTGCGCGAGAACTCCGTCCAGGCCTGGGTGGCCCGCTTCCTCGAGGCCGCGGAGCACGCCTCCGGCCGGCCCCGCACGGTGTCGCAGCTGGACCGCGTACGCCGCCGGCTGCAGCCGTGGCTCGAGGCCCGTCCCACGGTGGCGCTGTTCTTCGATTACGACGGCACCCTCGCGCCGATCCAGGACCGGCCGGAAGATGCCCAGTTGCCCGAGGCGACCCGGCTCGCACTCGAGTCGGCGGCGCGGACGCCCAACCTCGATACGGTCATCGTCAGTGGCCGGTCGCTCGCCGACATCCGGCGCCTGGTGGGCGTACCCGGCCTCACCTACGTCGGGAACCACGGGTTCGAGATCGAAGGTCCGGGAATCTCCTACCGGCATCCGGACATCGCCCGCTTCGCGGGGACGGTCAGCCGAGCCGCGGCGGAGCTGGGGCGCCTGGCGGTGCCGGACGCCCAGGTCGAGGCGAAGGGGGCCACCCTCTCCTATCACGTACGCCGGGTGGCCGAAGCGAACCGCGAATCCGCCGCCCGGCGCGCGGCCAAGATCATGCACCGCCGTGGACTCCGAGTCGTTTCGGGCAAACTGGTCGTCGAGGGCCGGCCGCCCGTCCCGTGGCACAAGGGAGCGGCCGTCCTGTTCGTGCTGGTACAGCGGCACGGTGCGGACTGGCCCGCCCGCGTCCGGGCCCTCTACGTCGGGGACGACGCCACGGACGAGGAAGCGTTCGGGTCCCTGCACGGCATTGGGCGGTCGATCTGTGTCGGAGGGCCTTGGGAAGGCCCCACGCAGGCCGACCATACGCTGCCCGACCCCGATGCCGTCACTCAGCTGCTGCGCTGGCTGGCAGCTGGGGCGTTCGCAGGAACGCGGGGCTAGGCCGCGCCCGACCCCCTGGGGCGTGATCGGCGGCCTTGCACCCCTGATGCGTGCGCGCTACGTTAACTGCCCCTAATTATGGGCCGTCAGGCGCTGGTCGTCATCACGGCGCTCGGCAACGAAGCCGACGCACGCGCACTCGTGACCGCGCTGGTTGAGGATCGAATCATCGCCTGTGGCACGCTGCTCGGTAATGCACGATCGATTTACCGGTGGGAAGGCAGCGTCCGCGAGGAATCGGAGGTTGTCGTGCTGCTGAAGACCGATGTCGCGAAATGGGACGCACTGCGCACCGCAGTGGAGCGACATCACCCCTAT